>CAZMKY010000023.1:0-5301 GCA_964566835.1 uncultured Rhodobacterales bacterium | reverse complement strand
GGACTGCTTGAAGACCTCGACCCTTACATCGCGAATGACGATAAGATCGACCATAATGACATCGCGCCTTACTTCCGCGAGTTCGGCCAGAAGGTCGGCGGCAAGACCAAGCTTCTGATGGTCGATGGCGATTTCCAGATGGTCTACTACCGGACGGACATCCTGTCCGAGGCGGGCCTTGAACCACCGAAGACGTGGGAAGACTATCTTGAGGTTGCGTCCAAGATTCATGGCATGGACATGAACGGCGACGGCGAAGCGGACTATGGGTCCTGCATCTTCAAGAAGCGGAATGCACAGTCCTACTTTGCGATCCAGACTTTCGCTGCGCCGATCGTTCAAACGCAAGGCACCGCGCAGGGCTTCCACTTTGACAACGCGACGATGGCGCCGATTGTGAACAACGCAGGTTGGCGCAAGGCGTTCGAGCTTTACAAAGAGACGGGCAAGTATGGTCCGGCGGAAGAGCTCAACCTCGACATCGGCGACACGCGCGCACTGTTCAAGGCAGGTCGCTGTGGCTTGATCGTCGAATGGGGCGATCCTGGCACACTGCAGCTGGAAGACGATGCGTCCGCGATCAAGGGCAAGATGTATGCACTTTCCGCCGTCGGATCGCGCGAGGTCCTGGATCGTGAAACGGGCGAGCTTGTGGCGGTTTCCGCTGAGTCGGCACCTTACGCTGTTGATGGCATCAACTATTCGCCCTTCGCCGCCTTCGGTGGTTGGGCTGGCGCCGTCAACAAGAACGCCGACGACAAGACCAAGGCCGCGGCTTATGCGTTCCTGTCCTACATGAACCAGGCGGCGCAGTCCGGCGTGGACGTGACCATTGGTGCAACAGGGTACAACCCCTACCGCATCTCGCAGCTGGCCAGCACCGATCTTTGGGTCGAAGCCGGGATGCCGCAAGCGCTTGCTGACAACTACCTTGGCGCCATCAACGGCGCGCTGAACAACCCGAACATGTCGTCCGACATGAAGATCCCGGGTGCGCAGCAGTACACGGCGGTTGTCCTTGATACGCAGCTTGCACGCTACCTTGCCGGTGAAATCACAGTCGACGAAGCTCTCGAGAACATCGAGGAAGGCTGGGAAGAGATCACCGAAGACTTTGGTCGCGACGAGCAGATTGCCGCACAGGCATTGGCTCTGGGCAACTGATCTGAACGTCAGATGGCTAGTCTTGATGACATGGGCCAGCCGGGTTTCCGCCCGGCTGGCGCCTCCAGGCGCGATCGCCTAGCGGAGTGGATCGACCGACATTCGGGCACGTTCTTCATCGCCCCTTGCGTCACGCTGATCCTGATTTTCGCAATTTTCCCAACAATCTATTCGATCTTTTTTGCCGTCAGCCGTGTCCGCTTCACGCCGGATGGACTGCGGTTCCGCTATGTCGGGTTTCGCAATTTCTCCAAGCAGTTCTTTGGCAGCAGCGAAGTCCATTTCCTTGGGCGAACGGATCCTGTCAGCCTGTTCGGCTACGCCATTTTCGCGGTGGTCGCGATCTCGATCCTCGTGTGGCTTTGGCGGTCGCGGAAGATCACGACTTGGGTGGGTATGCTGGGCCGGACGATTTCGGCGGCGATGGGCATCTTCCTGTCGTGGATTCTGTGCGCCTCGCTTCTTTCGGGCAATTCGATCGGCACGCTTTATACCACCTTGTTCTACGTTTTCGTGGGTTGTGCGCTGCAGTTCACGATCGGAACGGCGCTGGCGTTTCTTTGTTCGCAGCCGATTGCCTACAAGAACTTCTTTCGCGTGATCTTCTTCATACCGCTGATGATCACGCCCTTGGGCGTGGGCTATGCCATGCGGATGGTGGCTGACGTCACCAAGGGCCCGATAGAACCCATCCTGAATTTCATGGGATTGCAGGATTGGGTCTGGTCCGCCGATGCATGGTCGGCGCGGTTCATGATGATGGTCAGCGACAGTTGGCAATGGATCCCGTTCATTTTCATCTGCATGCTGGCCGCGTTCGAGAACGTGCCAAAGGACCACGTCGAAGCGGCGCAGGTCGATGGCGCCTCAAGCTTCCAGATCTTCCGCGAGATCACGTGGCCGCAAATACTGCCCGTGGCCGTGACCGTCCTGCTGATCCGGATGATCGAGGCGTTCAAGATCGTGGACCTGCCCAACATCATGACGGGTGGCGGGCCGGGGTCGGCCACGGAATCGATGACGCTGCATTCGATGTATATCTGGCGCGCAAATGATTTGGGATCGTCGGCGGCCATCGCCTATTTGCTCTTGATCCTGACGGTCGTCGTCTGCGCGTCATTCTTCAACTACGTCGTCCTTGGACAGATTCGAAAGGCCCGCGCATGAGTGACGCCTCCTCCTTCCGTTACAAGCTGTCCAATCGCACCTTGATGCAGCGTCTTTTCGAGGCGCCAGCCGTGGGGAAGATGTCGCCGTTTTCCAAGGTGATTGCCTACACGCTGTTGTTCGTGTGGTCGCTCTTCGTGCTGTTCCCGATCTACTGGGTTGTCATCACGTCCTTCAAGGATGCGGCTGCCGTGAATCAGGGACCTTACTATCTGCCCTTCATCGATTTCCAGCCAACACTGGACGCTTGGCGCATTCAGTTCACCGAAGACCCGTTCTGCAACTTCGGCGCCATCGCACGGCAGTTCGGCCTTCTGGCCTATAACTCCCTCGCCTTTGTGCTTTCGCCCATCGTGTCGCTGGATCCGATGGAGCCGCAGATCTGCAAGATCTATCTGGCCTTCACCAACTCCTTGGTCATCAGCATCTTTTCGACGGGTCTTTGCGTCTTCGTGGGAGCCATGGCCGCCTATGCCTTGGCGCGGATCCAGTATGCGCCACGGTTCGGCAATATTCTGATCTTTGTCTTGCTTCTGGTCGGCGTGATCTTCGCCACGATCTATGCGGGTGCACCGTGGTGGGCCGCGGCGGCCGTAGCGCTGGCCTTCTTCTTTCTGCTGGTCCGCGCGCTTCGCGGCTATTTCAAGACGTCGTTGAAGAACGGGGACATTCTGTTCTGGATCATCTCGCAGCGCATCCTGCCACCGATTGTCGTCGTGATCCCGATTTATGTGATGTTCCAGGCGGTGGGTCTTTTGGACACGCATCTGGCACTTATCCTGCTTTATGCCGTGGCCAACATGCCGATCGTGGTCTGGTTGATGCACGACTTTTTTGCAGGACTTCCGATTGAGCTTGAGGAATCTGCCCAGCTGGACGGTGCCACGCGGCCTCGCATCTTCTGGGAAATCGTAATGCCGCTGACGCGTCCCGGCCTTGCCGCGACCACGCTTCTGATCCTTGTGCTCAGCTGGAATGAATACCTGTTCGCCGTGTTTCTGGCGACGGTAAAGGTCCAGACGATGCCGATCATGGTGGCGGCCAAAAACACCGGCGAGAAGGGCATCTTCTGGTGGGAGATGTGCGCCCTGATCGTGGTCATGATCATTCCCGTCATTATCATGTCGATTCTTTTGACGCGGTTCATTTCCAAGGGCGTCTTGCTTGGCGCTGTGAAAGGTTAAGGAATGGAAGACTTCGGCGGCCAAGCCTCGGTCAAATTTGAGAACGTCGAGAAAAGCTTTGGCGATGTGAAGGTGCTGCGCGACTTCGATCTGGAGGTGCAGCCGGGGGAGTTCGTGGTCCTTCTGGGCGCGTCAGGGTCCGGCAAGACCACGGCGCTGCGCATCCTGTCCGGACTAGAAACGCCGTCGAGCGGGCAGGTCTATATCGACAACGAGAATGTGACGGACGTCCTGCCGAAGTACCGCAACATCTCGATGGTGTTTCAGTCCTACGCGCTCTACCCGCACAAGACGGTGGCCGAAAACATCAGCTTCCCGCTGAAAGTTCGCGGCATGGGCAAGGACGAGATGGACGCCGCGACGCGCGATGCAGCGGCGCAGGTGCAGATCGAAGACCTGTTGGAGCGCTTCCCGCGCGAATTGTCCGGCGGTCAGAGGCAGCGTGTCGCCTTGGCGCGTGCGATCATCCGCAGGCCGTCGGTCTTCCTGATGGACGAGCCTCTGTCGAACTTGGACGCCAAGCTGCGCGGACACATGCGCGCGCAATTGAAGCACATGCAAAAGTCCATGGGGATCACGACGATCTACGTCACGCATGATCAGATCGAGGCCATGACACTCGCCCATCGGGTCGCCATTCTGGAAAAAGGCGTTTTGCAGCAACTGGCCTCGCCTGCCGAGATCTACAATGACCCGGCCAACCTGTTCGTGGCACAGTTCATTGGGTCGCCGCCGATGAACGTCGTCCACGGCAGCCTGAACGGCAGCCAGTTCGTGACGAACGGTGTTCCGATCGAGACGTCTGTGAACGGGCAGGCCGAGAAGGCCGTTCTGGGCATTCGCCCAGAAGACTGTACCATCGCTGATCCGTCCGAGGGCACGCTGACGGGAAAGATCTACACAAATGAATTGATCGGCGACCATGCGCTGGTGACTGTCGACTGGGGCGAAGATCAGATCGCGGTCAAGGCGCCAAAGGATTTCGC
The DNA here is from genome assembly GCA_964566835.1 of uncultured Rhodobacterales bacterium. Classification (GTDB taxonomy): domain Bacteria; phylum Pseudomonadota; class Alphaproteobacteria; order Rhodobacterales; family Rhodobacteraceae; genus CAZMKY01. The sequence continues at coordinate 800 of CAZMKY010000023.1, read as the reverse complement.
ATTGGAGCAGGGAGCCGAAGTTGGCGTCATCATCCCGCGCGATCACCTGTTCATCTTCGACGAAAGCGACGGCAAACGGATCCGGTAGGTTCACATGCGGATAGATCTTCATTCGGCTATGTTCGGCGAGAAGGAGCGTCCGCTGTGTCAGTCTGACGCCTTTGCGATTTCGACGTTCCGTTTCGAGAGCGGTGTGGCGGCGCTCCGCATCAAGAATGCACGTGGCGAAGCGGTCATGTTGCCGTTTCAGGGACAGCAGATCTGGCGTGCCGGGTTCGATGGGCGCGAGCTGACGATGCGATCCATGTTCGAAGAACCAAGGCCAACGCAGGTCTATCTGGAAACCTATGGCGGGTTCTTGATCCATTGCGGGATCACAGGGCTTGGCGCGCCGGGGCCGGAGGACGGCCATGTCTTGCATGGTGAATTGCCAAACGCGCCATTCCAGTCCGCCTGGCTGGACGTCGACGAGGCATCCGGTCGCGTAACTGTCGCAGGCAGCTATCAGCACACAGTTGCTTTCTCGACGAATTATCTGGCCACCGTCGAGACCACGTTCGGGGCGGGCTCTGCCCTGATGGATGTGACGGTTTCCGTGAAAAATCTCAAAGCGACGCCGATGGACCTGATGTACCTTGGGCACGCCAATTTCAGGCCCGTGGATCACGGCGAACTGCACTATACCGCAGACTACGATCCGCAATCGGTGCGCGTGCGTCAGTCGATCCCGTCACATGTCACGCCAAAGCCGGGATATGCCGAATTCCTGCAAGCCTTGGCAGACGATCCGACACCGCATC
>CAZMKY010000022.1:0-13109 GCA_964566835.1 uncultured Rhodobacterales bacterium | reverse complement strand
ACCTGCCCGGTCCATCCTCGCGTGTACGTCTTCTGTCGCCCTTTGATCCTGCGCTTCGCGACCGCAAGCGCGCCGAGCGGCTGTTCGGGTTTCATTACCGGATTGAGATCTTCGTCCCCGAAGCCAAGCGACAATACGGCTACTATGTCTTCCCGGTGCTACAGGGCACGCGTGTGATCGGGCGGATCGACGCCAAGCGGCAGGACAAGACACTGGCGGTCCGGGCGTTCTGGCCCGAGCAGGGTGTCCGGATGGGCAAGGCCCGGGTCGCCGGTCTGTTCACTGAGCTTGAGCGCGTGCGGCAGCTGGCCGGTGTCGATGACGTGGCGCAGTCACCCGATTGGCTCCGCACCGATCTTCACTGAAAGCCTTAACCCAGCAGCACCTTGCCTTCCGGGTAGCCGACCTTGGGTTTGGTCTGGGTCGCCAGGAAGAATGCCAAGGTCAGGGGACCAAGGCGGCCGACGAACATGATCAGGATGATGACCGCGCGACCAAAGTCGTCCAGTTCGCCCGTGGCGCCGCGCGACAGGCCGACCGTTCCGAAAGCCGAGCAGACCTCGAACAGAAGATCCAGAAAATCGCCTTCATACGTGATGGACGCCAGAAAAAGACCGATCAGCACGATGAAGATCGACAATGCCGTCAACGCGAGGACCTTCATGACCTCGCTCAGACCAAGGCTGCGCCCAAAGACATGCAGCCGTTCCTGCCGTCGGAAGAAGGCCAGCGTCGCTAGGACCAGGACGATCAGCGTCGTGACCTTGATGCCGCCCGCCGTCGAAGACGGCCCGCCGCCCACCAGCATCAGCGCCATTGTCATGACCGTAGTGCTGTCTTCCATCGCGGCATAATCCAGCGTGTTGAACCCCGCGGTGCGGGGCGTCACCGCCTGAAACCAGCTTGCGAGAACGCGCGCGCCTGTGCCGTCAAGCCCGCCAAGGGTGGCCGGGTTGTTCCATTCCAGCGCAGCAAACATCACACAGGCAAACCCGATCAGACCGGCTGTGCCCGACAGCATCAGCTTGCTGTGCAGTGACAGCCCGGACCAGCGGCGGTGCCGTTTCAGATCGGCAAGGACGACAAAGCCCAGCCCGCTGAGGATGAAAAGAAGCGTGATCGTGACATTGATCACTGGGTCGGCGACATAGCCGGACAGGCTGTCTGAAAACAGCGAGAAGCCGGCGTTGTTGAAGGCCGAAATGGCGTGAAACAGCGCCTGCCAGAAACCATGCGTCCAACCGAATTCGGGCACGAAGACCGTCATCAGGATCAGCGTGGCAAGGCCTTCCGCGATAAGCGCCACGATGACCACGACGCGGACAAGGCCCATCACCTCGCTCATGCCGGTCTGGCCAAGCTCATCGCGCAGGACCAATCGCTGAGACATGCCGATGGTTTGGCCGAGCAACGACAGAAGCAGAACGGCAAAGGTGACAAGCCCAAGACCGCCGATCTGTATGAGAAGCGCGATCACCACCTGCCCAATCAGCGTGAAGTCGGATCCGGTGTCGACGACGACCAAGCCAGTCACCGTCACTGCCGAGGCCGCGGTAAAGAGCGCGTCGCTGAAGCTGACATCGCCAGTGTTGCTGAACGGCAGAAAGAGGACGACACCGCCAAGAGCAATGAACGTGGCATAGATCAGCGCCAGAATGGCGGGCGGGCTGAACCGCTTGTTCCGGATGGAAATCTGAAACCGGGACATCTGAGCGGTCAGAGCGTGTTCGCGAAGTCGCGCAGATTTTGGCGGCTGCCCAGAAGAAGCAGAAGGTCATCTTTTTCCAACTGGCAGCTTTCGGCGTCGTGACCGACATATTCGGTGCCGCGGAGGACGCCGATGCAGCGCAGATCGTGGTCTGCGCGATAGGACAGATCTGACAGCGACCGCCCTTCCAGCGCCTCGGGCACACGAAAGTTCACGACATGCTGCCCGTTGCCGAGGCTGACATAGTCCCTGACAAGCGGATTGTTCAGCACCTGCGCCACATGCTGGCCGACCTCGCGTTCGGGGTGGATCACACGGTCGACCCCAAGACGGGCCAAGATGCGGTGGTGGTTCTTGGAGGCCGCCTTGGCCCAGATTGTCTCAACCCCAAGCGTCTTGAGGTTGATGGCCGTCAGGACGCTGGCTTCGATGTCGGTGCCGATGGCCACCACGCCGACATCTACGGCATCCACGCCCGCTTCTTTCAATGCGCCGTCGTCGCGTGCATCGAGGATCAGTGCCTGACCCAGCTTTTCGACATGAGGCGCGACAAAACGTTCATCGATGTCAATGCCGATCACCTCGTTGCCAAAACGCTGCAGATCCTGTGCAAGGGTCCCGCCAAAGGTGCCGAGACCGATGACGGCGAAGCTTCGTGATTGTCTCGACATTGTCGCTCTCGCTCAGAAGGAATGCCCGTGCACGTGCTGCGATATGCCTGCCGCTTGATCGGACCTTTGGCACAAAACGGCCAGAGGGGCATTTCAGTTCCACCCTCTGACCGCTCTGGCGCCGCGGGTCACTCCTGCTCGACCGTGTCGGTGGTGTCACGGGACATGACCCTGCCGCTGTTTGCGCTGGCCGTCTTCAGTGGGGCGGTCGTGCACCAGACGTCTTCGAATTTCTGCCAAGCAACAGGTCCGGCTTCGGCTGCGATATTGATCTGGCCGTCTTGGACATCGATGATCTGAGGCGGCAAGAGGTCGATGAAGGTCATCAGTGCCAGTGTTGATATGCACATGTTCATTGTCCTTTGGAAAAGCCCGATGACGCCCGGTTGATCGAAGATCTGTGGTGGCGGCGGGCTGTGATTGAAGTTCGAGAAAGGGTCAGATCGGCGCGCCGAAGATCGCTTCGGCCGTTGCAACAAGCGCTTGATCCGACCTGCGCTTGGCAAATGTGCGGACGAAGACCGCCGTCGCGCTGGTAAAGGCCTGCACTTCCGTCGTGCTGGTCAGTTCCAGCGTGTCGCCTTCGTCGAGGTTTGCGAAGAAATGCACGCGACGGTTTCGCATGGGCCACGCGCGGACAAGATCCGGCGTCACGTTCAGCTCCGAGGCCGTAATCATGCGGTGGATTTCAGCGAAATAGACAAGGCCGACGCCATTGAGATGGCGCTGTTCAATTTTGGTGTTGAGGTGCGGCGGGGAAGTGGAGGTATTTGCCTCGACCCGGTCGGCGCGACCCATTAATCGCAAGACATCGGCGCGTTTGGATCCCTTGTCGTCGTAGTATGGGATGAGCGCCTCTTCGACGTTGGCGCTTTCCAAGAAACGGTTCGATGGACCATTGCGGCGGGCAAAGCTTGTCACGATTTCGACCCGAACGGCTTTGCCCCGGGTCACCAAGTCCGCCTGGCTGCGCCAGCCATTGTCCACGGTGGGTTCTACGACCTGCATCAGATGGCAAACATCGTCTTCGACAAAGGCGTGGGGATCGCCGTTGACCGTGCACGCCACTACCGACGGTAGGATGCGCTGGCCATCCAAGTCCCGTATCTCACTCGGGTGGGCCGACCATCCGCTGGCAATCCTGTTCCAGTGAAGGTGGCAGGCTTCTTTCAACAGCCATTCAAGTGAGAGGCCAGCCGCGCTGAGATGCGGCATGCCAATCCGAATTTCCAAAGGCGATAGGGCCGTGCCGAGCGCGGTATCAAAGTGCTCCATATTTCCGTCCATAAGCGTTTCTCCGAGATGAACATTCGTTCAAGGACCCGCAGGGATTGCGTGTCTCGGAGGGACGGTGCCGCTTACGGTGTCAAACCAGAGTCAATGTGGCGTCAATCGGAATGAAAAAATTATAAGCATCTGCAATTATGACGAAATTTTTGTTTCCGAAGACTGATTTTGATATGCAATTCAAGAGCGTCAGAGCGGCACAGTTGTTGCCTCAGCGCATGATAGACATTCAAATTTCCCCAATTCCATTCAAAGATCGCATAGCCGAGAAACCTGTCAGTCACCGTCGGGTGCGACCGCGCACCCCCATGCCCTGATGAGATTTTCGATGTTTGCCCGCACCACAGATCCCGACACCGGCCGCCTGCTTGGCCTTCTCTGGCTCTTTGCCGTTCTGAACGTGATCTTTCGCGATCTGCACGAGATGACGATGGCCGGCACAATCGAGGAGATCCTGTCAGGCACTTTGAATGGCAACCCGGTGACCGAGATGGTTTTGCTGGCCGGTGCTTTTGCGGTCGAGCTTCTGCTTCTGGGTGTCCTGCTTTCTCAGGTCCTTCCACCCCGTCTGTCGCGTCGGATGAACCTTGTTCTGCCGCCTGTGGCCGCGCTTGGCACATTCCTTGCCCCGCCCAACGATCCGGACGACATCTTTTTCGCCATTGTGACTCTTCTGACTTTCGCCCTGATCTTCATGCTGGCTTATCGGTGGACCACAGATGTCGATTGAAAGCCTTGACCCCAAGCCGCTGATCCCGGTCTTTGCACGTCGCTTTGGCAGTTGGCAGATCGCGCTGAGCCGCGATGCCTTCGCGCCGGAGACCTTGGCCGAACACTACGACCGCGCCGCGCCACTCTGGCAGGACAAGATTGATCGGCTGGGGTTTGGTCCGGCCTATGCGGGGCTAATCCACGCTGCGATGGGGCCGCGCAAGGTGCCCGGTCAGCTTGACGTGCTGGATCTGGGAACCGGGTCCGGGGCGATGTCTCTGGCCTTTGTTCAGACGAAAGGCAGGCCACGCCAATTGACCGGTCTTGATCTGTCGTCCGAGATGTTGAGTGAAGCCCAACACCGGCTTCGCTGCCGGGGTGTCGAAATGGTCCCCTGCCAGGGCGACATTGAAGCCCTGCCCTTCGACAACGAAAGCTTCGACGTGGTTCTGGTCGCGCATGTGCTGGAACATCTGCCGGACCCTTCGCGCGCCTTGTCAGAGATCTTTCGCGTCTTGCGCCCCGGTGGCCGGGTCATCGCCTGCATCACGCGGCCGTCGCGATTTGGCGCCTATATCCAGATCCTGTGGCGCACCCATAGGGTCAGCGAAGCTCGTGCCTTGGAATGGTTTGCCAGGGCCGGATTTGCCGATGCCAGACGCGAAGACCTAACCGGTCACGATACGGCGCAACGCTTCAGTCTGGGCTATACGGCCCGCAAGCTTTGAGTTAGCCCTTGGGCCATGACCGAGCCCCTTCCCTATCGCCCGTGCGCCGGTGTCGTCCTGACAAATGGCGACGGACTGATCTTTACCGGTGAACGTATCGACACGCCCGGTGCGTGGCAGATGCCGCAAGGTGGCATTGACGATGGCGAAGACCCTTTGACGGCGGCGCTGCGCGAGCTGGAAGAGGAAACCGGCGTGCCCGCCAGCGCAGTGACTGTTTTGGCTGAGACACCCGGCTGGATCCGCTACGACCTGCCTGATCATTTGCGCGGCAAGCTGTGGAAAGGGCGCTTTGCCGGGCAGACGCAGAAATGGGTGCTGATGCGGCTTGATGGATCTGACGATCTGATCGACATCGCGCAGAAGCATCCCGAGTTCCAGCGCTGGCGCTGGTCGTCCAAGGCCGAGGTTTTGCGCGACATCGTTCCTTTCAAGCGCGACGTCTATACACAGGTGATCGCGGCTTTTGACAGCGATCTCGGCTGATGCTGGAGGATCGGCTTGGACGGTTCTTCCTTGCCATGCTGTTCGCGGCAGGCGCGGTGCAGAAGCTGATTGATCCTGACATTGCTCTTGGACTTCTGGAGATGCGCGGCTGGCCGCTTTGGCTAATCTGGCCCGCGATCCTTTTGAACTTTGTCGGTGCGATCTGCCTGCTGGTTTCCTATCAATTGCGGATCGTGGCGCTGGTTCTGGCGGCTTACTGTGCCGTCACAAGCTGGTTCCACTTTCTGCCCGATGATGGTTGGCAGATGTCGATCTTCATCAAGAACTGGGCCATTGTCGGTGGTCTTCTGATCCTCGCCGGATCGCGAAGAACGCGGTAAGGTGGGGACATGATCCGTATCTTCATCCTTTTGGCCGTGTGCCTTGCCACGCCGGTTCACGCGCTGAGCTGCCTCAGACCAGATGTCGTCACGCTCTATGAACGCGCCCGCGACAGCGCGGACGTCTACACGATCGCGCGGGGGCGCATTTTGCTGAGCGGGCCCTTGGCGACACCGGAAGAAAACAGCGATGAGGCCGCCCTGACCTATGCGCGCTTTGTCGGCATTGCCCTGTCCGGTTCAGGGTTCGATCAGGTTTATCTGCGCGATATCGTGATCGAGAACCGCTGCCTTTCGGTCTGGTGTGGAAGTCTTTACCAAGGTGAGCTTGTCGTGGCCTTGCGCCATGACGGATCCGAGCGGCGTCTGGCCTTGGGGCCTTGTGGCGGCGACCATATGACCATCACGCCAGACGACGAAGCGCGGCTTTTGACCTGTCACGCCGGCGGGGTTTGCCTGCGGCAGGACTAGGCCTGATGTCAGGTGTCTGGAAATGAGAACAAAACGTGAATATAGTAGTAGAGGAATCGTGGAAGGGGCGCTGCCCCGCTTCGGCTTTGCCGAAGCCCCCCGGGGTATTTCGAAACAGAGGATGGCAGCGACTTGGCCTTTGCGGAACTCGATATCACGTCGAATTTCACCTTTCTGACAGGCGCGTCGCATCCAGAGGAATATATCGATCGCGCGGCGCTTCTGGGGCTCGACGCGATTGCGATTGCCGACGAGAATTCGGTCGCCGGGATCGTGCGTGCGCATACCCGCGCGCGCGAGATTGCGCGGCAGGTGCGCGAACGCGCCACGCTTGATCTGATCGGGCCGCCCGCCCCTGTCAGGGCGGACTGGCAACCCAAGCGGCAGGTTTTCGAAAGCTACCCGGGCGGCAAGACCCGCGCCAGAAACGGAACGCTTTCCCCGGAAGAAACCGAAGATTTCCTGGATGGACCCAAGGCCGGGTTCGAGACCCGCGTGGCACCGCCCCCCTTGGATGCCTCGGCCGCCATCCTGAACGTGCCGCGCCTGATCCCTGCCGCGCGGATCGTGCTGGAAGACGGCTTTCAAGTCACCTGCCTGCCAGAGGACCGGGCGGCCTGGGGGCGACTTTGCCGGCTGATCTCGCGCGGGCGATTGCGGGCTGACAAGGGGTCTTGCCAGCTTCGGATCGATGACCTGCTGGAGCTTGGTGCCGGTCTGGCCCTGCTGATCCATGCGGCCAAGCATCCGGCATGGGACGGGCATGTGCGGCGGCTGGTCCGGGCCTTTGGGTCCGCCTGCCATCTGGTCCTGTCGCCCCGCTATGACGGGCAGGACGACGCTCGCTTCCTACGGGTCACAAGGTTGGCGGAGGCCCACAAGATCGAGACCATTGCCACAGCAAGTCCTTGTATGCATCACGGCGCGCGGCGGCGGCTGGCGGATGTTCTGACGGCGGTCAGGACCAGCACGCGCGTGGATGATCTGGGCCGTGCGGCGCTGGCCAATAGCGAACAGCGGCTGCGATCAGAGGGCGAGATGCGGCGGCTCTTGGGCTCGTACGCCGACGCCGTGGATCGCGCGACCCGGCTGGCGGAAAGCCTGACCTTTTCATTGGATGAGTTGCGTTACGAATACCCCTCGGAACTGACCGATGGAGAGACCGCAAGCGAGCGCCTACGGCGGCTGGCCTATGCCGGGCTCAAATGGCGCTATCCTGCGGGCGCGCCGGATCATGTCTTGAACCTTCTGGAACATGAACTGACGCTGATCGGCAAGCTGGGTTACGAGCCCTATTTCCTGACCGTCAACGATGTGGTCGCTTTTGCCAGGAGCCGCGAGATCCTGTGCCAGGGGCGCGGCTCGGCGGCGAATTCGGTCGTGTGCTATTGCCTTGGCGTCACATCCGTCAGCCCCGAGATCGGCACGATGGTGTTTGAGCGCTTTGTCTCGGAAGCGCGGGACGAGCCGCCCGACATCGATGTCGACTTCGAACATGAGCGCCGCGAGGAGGTCATCCAGCATATCTACGCCCGCTATGGTCGCCACCGCGCTGGCCTCTGCGCCACGGTCATCCATTATCGCGGCAAGCGCGCCATCCGCGAGGTGGGCCGTGCGATGGGTCTGACCGAGGACACGATCGGTGCGATTTCGTCCCAGCTTTGGGGATTCTTCGATGTGGGCGGTCTGGCCGATCAGCGGCTGCGGGAAATCGGGCTAGACCCGACCGATCGCAGGCTGCGCCAGACCATGGACCTGATTTATGAAATCCAGGGCTTTCCCCGCCACCTGAGCCAGCACGTGGGCGGTTTTGTCATCACGGAGGGCCGCCTTGACGAGCTTGTGCCGGTCGAGAATGCCACGATGGAAGACCGCACGGTCATTTGCTGGGACAAGGACGATATCGAATCCCTCGGCATCCTGAAGGTTGATGTGCTGGCGCTGGGGATGCTGTCTTGTGTGCGCAAAGCCTTTGACCTGATCAACCGGCATCACCAGATCCGTTATGATCTGGCGACGCTGCCCCCCGAAGACCCTGCGGTCTATGACATGCTGTGCAAGGCCGACAGTCTTGGCGTTTTCCAGGTCGAAAGCCGGGCGCAAATGAACTTCCTGCCGCGTATGAAGCCCCGGACGTTTTATGACCTTGTGATCGAGACCGCGATTATCCGGCCCGGTCCGATACAGGGCGACATGGTTCATCCCTATATCCGTCGTCGGAATGGCGAGGAGGAGGTCAGCTTCCCATCGGACGAGTTGGGCAAGGTTCTGGGCAAGACGCTGGGGGTGCCGCTGTTTCAGGAGCAGGCGATGCAGATCGCCATCGTGGGCGCGGGGTTCACGCCGGATGAGGCAGATCGGCTCAGGCGGTCCTTGGCCACCTTCAAGAAGCACGGCAATGTCAGCGACTTCCGGACCCGGTTTCTGAAGGGCATGGCCGAGAACGGCTATGACCGCGATTTCGCCGAACGCTGCTTTTCGCAGATCGAAGGCTTTGGCAGCTACGGCTTTCCGGAAAGCCATGCGGCAAGCTTTGCACTTTTGGTCTATGCCTCGGCCTGGCTGAAATGCCACCACCCCGGGATCTTCGCCTGCGCCCTTTTGAACGCGCAGCCCATGGGCTTTTACGCACCGGCACAGATCGTGCGGGATGCGCGCGAACATGGGGTCGAGGTCCGGCCCGTTTCGATCAATGCTTCGACATGGGACAACGTGATGGAGCCTGACGGCAATGGCGGTCTGGCGCTGCGCCTTGGGTTTCGGCAGATCAAGTCCATGCGCGAAGACGAGGCGACATGGATCGCCGCGGCGCGGGGCAATGGCTATCAGACCGTTGAAGATGTCTGGCGGCGGGCCGGTGTGGCGCCCCCCTTGCTCAAGGTCTTGGCCGAGGCGGATGTCTTTTCCGATCTGGGGATTACCCGGCGCGACGCGCTCTGGGCGGCCAGTGCCATCGGCGCGGCCAAGCCGCTGCCGCTGTTTGCCGGGGACATGGATGGCGAAGGGATCGTGGAGCCTGCCGCACATCTGCCCGAGATGACGCTGGGCGAACATGTGGTCGAGGACTATGTCGCGATGCGACTGACCCTTCGGGCACATCCGATGGCGTTCCTGCGCCATCGCCTGACCCCCGGCACACCCCCCTTGCAGCAGATCGACCAGACCGCCCCAGCGACCGGACGATCCCTTGCAGAAGCGGGCGGCCTGACGCGGAACGACGCGTGGGCAATGGATGAGGCCAACGGCGGACTGAAGTGCCAGTCGTCCCGCACCTGACGACCCCACCAAGACACTCTGCCAGCGGCAGAATTGATTTGGCGCAATGCAGCCCCGAACGTCTTTCGGCTAGGACAAAGATATCCAAGACGAAAGGCACCGACATGCTGGATATCTCCAATGGTAAAATCGTGCGGGTCATCTTTCTGGCGCGTGAATATGGGCCCGATAGTGGGCGGGTTGCGGACTACGTCGCGGGCCTCAACACGGATGAGCAGGTCAGCCTTGTTGCCGTCGTCTGGGTTGGGCGAGAAACGTTTGAGCCGGGCGACATCAAAGAGGCTGTCGAGACCGCACGCGCGGAAGCGACAGCGCCAACGGAAGACTATCTGGCCGGAATACCGGAACTTGCGGAGTATCTGGAAGATGGCATGGCGGCCTTGGGGCTGGACGTTCGCGGCGAGGAAGATCATCTCAGGGGCTGACGCCTCCATGCGAATACGCATGGATATTCTACAGATTTTGGGAATTCCTCTACGTCAACGCATGGATTACATCGCGTTCAACAACACCTGAACCCGATCCAAGACACCTCGCCCCGCCGGGCGCGAGACTTGTCCTTCTTTGCCGAAAGGAAAGACCCATGACCTATTTTGACGACCCCAGATCGCGCGGCTATGCCCGCATTGCCGGCCTCTTCTACCTGACCATCGCCTTTGCAGGGGGATATGCCATCCTTTATGTTCCCGGGTCGCTTCAGGTGCCCGGTGACCCGGCCCAGACATTTGCCAATATCGCGGCAGAGCGCGGTTTCTACCTATCCGGTCTTCTGGGCGACGTGGTGATGATGCTGTCGGAACTGATCGTCACGGCCATGCTCTTTTTCCTCTTTCGCATCGTGAACCCGACCTTGTCGCTGATCGCAGCGCTGGCGCGGTTCGCCATGGTGGCGGTGATGGCAGCGATGCTGTTCTTCCATGCCGCAGCCTTGCAACTTGTCGACCCCGCCGCGCCGTTGACCAGTTTCACCGAGGCGCAGCGCGTCGAACTTGCAGGCATGTTCCTTCATGTTCATGCCGCGGGTGTCTGGATCTGGCAGATCTTCTTTGCCGCACATCTGGTGACGCTGGGTATGCTTGTTCTGAAATCAAACGCCTTCCCTCGCCTCTTGGGACTTGGACTGATGCTGGGCAGCGTAGGCTACGTGCTCGATACACTATCGGCCTTTGCCTTTCCCGAAAGTGCGTTGCTGCCCACGCTGACCGTCGGCTTCCTGATGATCGTCACACTTGCAGAGATAGGCTTTGCCCTTTGGCTGGTCTTCGTCGGACCAAGGTCTGCTGACACAAGGTGGCAACAGACCGCGTGACGGCGCTTCCTGCGGCTTGTAGTCTTGGCAGATGAATACCGCGATCGACGACAAGCCGCGCTGCTTTGGTAGCCATTCCGAGCTTTATGCAGACTACCACGACACCGAATGGGGCGTGGCCGTGCGTGATGACAGGACCCTGTTCGAAATGCTGATCCTCGAAGGCGCCCACGCGGGATTATCGTGGGAAACCGTCCTGAAAAAGCGCGACGGCTACCGCGCACGGTTTTTCGATTTTGACGTGGACCGCGTGGCCGCGATGAGCGACGCGGAACTAGACGCAGCCCTGCAAGACCCCGGCATCGTGCGACACCGCCAGAAGATCGCGTCGACCCGGAAGAACGCGCAGGTCTTCAAGCATATTCAGGCCGAGAGCGGCAGCTTTTCCAACTGGCTCTGGGCGCATGTGGACGGCACGCCCATCAAGAACGACTGGGCCACGTCGGCAGAGGTGCCAGCCTCCACGCCGCTGTCCGATCAGATTTCAAAAGACCTTAAGAAACGCGGCATGAGCTTCGTCGGGACGACGATCATCTACGCCTATCTGCAGGCCGTGGGCATTGTCATCGACCACCACCAGGGGTGTTGGTGTTACAAGGCCTCAGCGTAGCCGCTTCAAGATCTTCTGCGAGGGATAGCCGTCTGGCGTCAGCCCGACCGAGCGTTGGTAGGCTTTGAGGGCGCGGATCGTTCTTGGGCCGATGATGCCGTCGGCCCCAGCGGTGTCAAAGCCCGCGCGGGTCAGGCGGCGCTGCAATTCGATCCGCTCGGCACGGGTTAGGCTCCGGGTCTCCGCGGGCCATTTCGCCTTGAGTGGGCCTGCCCCCCCGATCCGGTCAGACAAGTGGCCGACGCCCAGCACGTAGGCATCGGAATTGTTGTAGCGCGTGATCACTTTGAAGTTGTCAAAGATCATGAAGGCCGGTCCATCCGCGCCGGCGGGCACCAGGATCGACGCACGCCCGTAGTTCGGAACCCTTTCGCCGCCGACATCACGCACACCCAGCGCGGCCCAATCCGCCGGGCTCTTCTTGGTGGCCGATCCGGCGAGGCCATAGTTGAACCCGCGCGGCAAGCGCACTTCCACGCCCCACGGCTGGCCCTTCTTCCAGCCGAAACGGGCCAGATAGGACGCCGTGGAAGCCAAGGCATCGGTCGGATCATCGGACCAGATATCGCGCTTTCCATCGCCGTGAAAATCGGCGGCATAGGCAAGGTAGGACGTCGGAATGAATTGTGTGTGCCCCATCGCCCCGGCCCAGCTTCCCGTCATCTTGCGAGGTGACACGTCGCCGGATTGCAGGATCTTCAACGCCGCGATCAACTGCCCTTCGAAGAAGCGGCCCCGCCTGCCGTCAAAGGCCAGTGTCGCGAGGGATTCAATCAACGGCATGTCACCGCGGTATTCGCCGTAAGCGCTTTCCATGCCCCAGATGGCGGCCACGACTTCGGCCTCGACACCATAGCGGGCCTCGATCTGGTCCAGAACGCGGCGATGCTTGCGAAGGGCAGCGCGACCGTTCTTGACGCGCGTGGCGGACACTGCGCTTTCCAGATAGGCGCCAAGCGTTTTGGTGAACTCCGCCTGATTGCGGTCGCGGGCGATGACGTCGCTGTTGTAGCGCACGCCCTGGAAGGCTGCTTCCAGCGTTGAGGGCCTTATGCCCTGCGACCGGGCACGGGCCTGAAACCCTTCGATCCAGCGCGCGAAGGCAAGGTTCGATGGTGTGGCCTTCACGGCTTGCAAGTTCAGACCCTCCGGCCGGGGTTTCGGTGGGAACGAATGCTCTGGTGCCGGGCTTGCCGTGGCAAGACCAAGGGAAGCGATAAGGACGGCAACCGTCATGTGAAAGACACGCATGGGAACGCCTGAAATTGTGAAAATGGACTGCTCTTTTGTCCCTAGCCTAGACAGAGCAAGGCCATCACGGAAGGCATGTCAGATCACATCGGCGAAAGCGTGCCAGACGCCTATTTGCGGCGGCGTTTGACTTTCCGGTCTTTCTTGGCGGCTTTCCTGGCGGATTTTGCAGGCTTGCGGCGGGGCCCCTTGCCGGGGCGGCGGGACCCGCCGCGCGGCATCTTCGCGCCGTCGATCGACAGAAGTTCCAGCATCAGACC
>CAZMKY010000021.1:0-1646 GCA_964566835.1 uncultured Rhodobacterales bacterium | reverse complement strand
GAAGGTATCTTGCCCAACGCCCGCGCGCCGGGCCTCTGGCCAGATGTCCGTGACAAGCCAGGACTGAAACTGACGCTCCACGCTCGCGCGGTCTGTGGCAAAGGCCGGATTTGCGAGGAGGCACAGAAGAAGAACGAGAATGCGCATGGCGCAATCTTGGCTGACTGCGCTGGCAGAGCAAGGCTGAACCTTGGCGCGTGGCGGAGACCTGCCCACCCAAAGGGTCGCTTTTACGTCCCGGCAAGAATCGCTTGCCGCGCTCACGCGACTGCCATATGTCCGGCGGTGGGACACCCTTCCCCAACGAAGGGCGCATATCTGTAAGGATATTCAGAAATGGATACGAACACTCCGGCTACGCGGCCGGCTAATCCGCGTTTTTCGTCTGGCCCTTGCGCCAAATACCCCACTTTTTCGCTGGATGGACTTGGTGACGCCCCCTTGGGTCGTTCGCACCGGGCTGCCGTTGGCAAATCCAAACTCAAAGATGCGATCGAACGCACGCGCGCTGTTTTGGGCGTGCCAGAAGATTACCTGATCGGGATCGTTCCCGCATCGGACACGGGTGCGGTCGAGATGGCCATGTGGAACCTGCTTGGCGCACGCAAGGTCGAGATGTTGGCCTGGGAAAGCTTTGGCGCGGGCTGGGTCACTGACGTGGTCAAGCAGCTGAAGCTGGACGCCAAAATCACAACGGCCGACTATGGCGAGATTGTCGATCTGGATGCCGTCGACTGGGATGCTGACGTCGTGTTCACCTGGAACGGCACGACCTCGGGCGTGCGTGTGCCAGCCAGCTTCGACATTCCAGCCGACCGTGCTGGCCTGACCATTTGCGATGCAACCTCGGCCGCGTTTGCGCAGGTTCTGCCCTGGGACAAACTGGATGTCGTGACCTTCTCTTGGCAGAAAGTGCTGGGCGGTGAAGCCGCACATGGCATGATCGTCCTGTCGCCGCGCGCCGTAGAGCGTTTGGAGACCTACACCCCGGCCTGGCCATTGCCGAAGATCTTCCGCCTGACCAAAGGCGGCAAGGTCATTGGTGGAATTTTCGAAGGGGCGACGATCAACACGCCATCCATGCTGGCCGTTGAAGACTATCTCAAGGCGCTAGATTGGGCTGAGGCACTGGGCCTAGACGGTCTTGTCGCCCGTGCGGATGCCAATGCCGCTGCCATCTGGGCGTTCTGCGACAGCCGTGATTGGATTGCCAATTTGGCGGTCGATCCTGCAACGCGGTCCAACACCAGCGTCTGCCTGAAGTTCACGGATCCTGCGATCACCGATGGTGCCGCCTTTGCCAAAGCCGTTGCCAAGCGGTTGGAAGCCGAGGGCGTGGCCCTGGATATCGGCGCGTATCGCGATGCACCCGCCGGTCTGCGGATCTGGTGTGGTGGCACGGTGGAGACTGCCGACATCGAGGCGCTTCTGCCGTGGATCGAGTGGGCCTACGCCACAGAGCGTGCCGCCCTTCAGGCCGCCGCCTGATTCTCCAAAAACGAAATCGCTTCGGGCCAAAGGTCCGAAGCCAATCCCAGATTTCACGAGGGCCAGGGCCCTCGCACCGCAAGGACTATTCACATGCCCAAAGTACTCGTCTCTGACAAATTGAGCGAAACCGCCGTCCAGATCTTCCGCGATCGCGG
>CAZMKY010000020.1:0-21985 GCA_964566835.1 uncultured Rhodobacterales bacterium | reverse complement strand
ACGAACAGTCGCGTTCGAACAGGTGGACAGCAGTCTCGCCATCGCCAAAAACCTGCACTTCGATATGGCGTGGCTTGGCAATGAATTTCTCGATCAGCACACGATCGTTGCCGAACGCCGTGCGCGCCTCTGCCGTGGCGCTGGCCAAAGCCTCGGCAAATGCGCCGGGTGTATCGACGCGCCGCATGCCCTTACCACCACCGCCTGCGACGGCCTTGATGAGGACAGGATAGCCAATCTCGTCCGCTTGTGCGGACAGCGTCTCGACCATCTGATCATCACCGGCATATCCCGGCACGACGGGCACGCCAGCCTCCGCCATCAATGCTTTCGCCGCATCCTTCAGGCCCATTGCGCGAATGGCCTTAGCCGACGGGCCGACAAATACGATGCCGGCCGCGTCCAGAGCGTCGACGAAATCAGGGTTTTCCGACAAGAAGCCATAGCCCGGGTGGATCGCTCCGGCCCCGGTGGCCTTCGCAGCGTCAATAATGGCGTCCGTATTCAAGTAACTGGATGCCGGGTCAGCCGGGCCGATATTGCGCGCGACATCGGCCATTGCGACATGCCGCGCATCGGCATCGGCGTCTGAAAAGACGGCCACGGTGCGAAACCCCATCTTCCGCGCGGTTTCGATGATCCGACAGGCGATTTCGCCCCGGTTTGCGATCAATACGGTATCAAAAGCCATGTCCCGCCCCCCAAAGGTCACATTCGGAAGACGCCGAAGCGCGTCGGTTCAATTGGTGCGTTCAACGACGCCGACAGGCTAAGCGACAGGACCTGGCGCGATTGCCTTGGATCGACGATGCCATCATCCCAAAGACGCGCCGACGCATAAAGCGGATCGGATTGGTGTTCGAACATGTCGATGGTCGGCTGTTTGAAGGCAGCCTCTTCTTCTGCTGACCAGCTTTGGCCTTTCCGCTCCATCGCGTCGCGCCGTACGGTCGCCAGCACCCCGGCCGCTTGTTCACCGCCCATGACCGATATGCGGCTGTTGGGCCACGTCCAAAGAAAGCGCGGAGAATAGGCGCGCCCCGCCATGCCGTAGTTCCCGGCGCCAAAGCTGCCGCCGACCAGCATTGTGATCTTGGGCACCGACGTTGTCGCAACCGCGGTCACGAGTTTTGCGCCAGCGCGCGCGATACCTGCGTTTTCATACTGCCGACCGACCATGAAACCCGTGATGTTCTGAAGGAAAATCAACGGGATATGGCGTTGCGAACAAAGCTCTACGAAATGCGCGCCCTTCTCTGCCGCTTCGCCAAAGAGAACACCGTTGTTTGCAATGATCCCGACAGGCCAGCCGTCCAGATGCGCAAAACCGGTGACGAGCGTTTCGCCAAAACGCGCTTTGAATTCGTCAAAACGTGATCCGTCGACCAGTCGCGCGATCACTTCGCGGATGTCGTAAGGTGTTCGCAAATCGCCCGGCACGACGCCGAATAGCTCTTCAGGGTCATAAGCCGGGTCCTCCGACGATTGCCGAACGGGACCATCAGGCCGACGACGGTTCAGATTCCGTACCGCATCACGGGCCAATGCCAAAGCGTGCGCATCATCCTCCGCAAGATAGTCCGCCACCCCGGATAGCCGGGTGTGAACGTCACCCCCACCCAGATCCTCGGCTGTTACAACTTCGCCCGTGGCCGCTTTGACCAACGGCGGACCTGCTAGAAAGATTGTGCCCTGCTCTTTGACGATAATGGTCACGTCGGACATGGCAGGGACGTATGCGCCACCCGCCGTGCAAGACCCCATCCCCACGGCGATTTGCGGGATGCCTGCCGCAGACATGCGCGCCTGATTGTAAAAGATACGCCCGAAGTGGTCCCGATCGGGGAAGACTTCGTCTTGGTTGGGCAAATTCGCGCCACCACTGTCGACGAGGTAAATGCAGGGCAGATGGCAGGCTTCCGCGATTTCCTGTGCGCGCAGATGCTTTTTGACCGTCATCGGATAGTAGGTGCCACCTTTGACGGTTGCGTCGTTACAGACGACCATGACCTCTTGGCCATGGACGCGGCCAACGCCTGCAATCACGCCTGCGGCTGGTGCGGCACCGTCATACATCTCGTGCGCGGCAAGCGCGCCGACTTCGAGAAAAGGCGCACCCGGATCGAGAACGCCAGCCACACGGTCGCGTGGCAACATCTTGCCCCGAGAGACGTGGCGCTCCCGCGAAGCCGCGCCGCCACCTTCGCTTGCCAGAGCGGCGGCCGAACGAACCCTTTCCAGCGCGGTCAGATGCATCGCACGGTTTGATCGAAACTCCTCAGAACTGGGAGAGACGGATGACGTCAATTTCATAGTGGCCTCTCGGGTCCGCCGAAGGCAGACCCCGACGGCGTCAAGCGA
The DNA here is from genome assembly GCA_964566835.1 of uncultured Rhodobacterales bacterium. Lineage (GTDB taxonomy): Bacteria > Pseudomonadota > Alphaproteobacteria > Rhodobacterales > Rhodobacteraceae > CAZMKY01. The sequence continues at coordinate 19,624 of CAZMKY010000020.1, read as the reverse complement.
CGCGCATCCCAAAGGCCCACCATCTTCATTGCTGTAAATTGCTTTCCAGGAGGAGCGTTTGCTGCCCCGTCAGTTTCATGAGGCAAGCCGCATTCGCCGGGCCGCCACCCGTGCCGCCGCCCCATTGGGTGTATTCATAGCTGCACGCGGCATCGCGAAAGACGATCCAAGCTCGTTGCATCGAAAGGAGTGCCGGCGCCCGCTTGGGCGCCCGCGATCCGATCTCGGCCATCTCGTCGTCGATGGCTTTTTCCTGATCCATCAGATCGCCGTAGACCCGGTTCAGACGCGCATCCCACCAATCGCGTTCCTGCCCGTAACAAAAGCCGAGACCGACGGTCGTCGATCCGTCCGGCGTGGAGGCGCAATGCTCTGCTGCGCGACCGATGCACTGCTCGGCCTCACCCGCTTCAAGGCAGGCTTCAATCCGGTCAGGCTCAAACGGCAAGTCTTGTGCGGCGGCGGCTACCGGAAATACGGCGAGGAGGCAGACAAGCAATCGCATCACATGGCCTCCGAAGCGCGGTGGTCCAGGATGCCTTCATTCACCTCCAGCCACCTTGCCCGGTAGGAGAAACGCGCAGCAGCAGCGACGTCGTTTTGAAAAGCGGCGTTGACGCCTGCACCGACGGCAGCACCGATAAACGGTGCGACCTGAGCGACCTTGCGCGTTGAGAGATTGACCCCGAGGGTCGTGGCCACGCGGCGCGTGGCCGCGACAGAACCCGTTGTCTGCCCCGTCAAACGCACGATCTTGGACCATTCTTCAGCCGGCATTGACAGGCGCTCGGTCCTGAGCCGGTCCATCGCTTCGGCTTTTTCATCAAAGCTGTTCGCAGCGGCCAGTTGCAGAATGTCGAGAATGTAGATGCGCTCGGCTTCGGTGTCGGCGCCGAAGCCGTAGCAAAGCCCAGTCAGACGAGATGTCCGCAACGCAAGAGCAACCGTGGCCGGCACATCTATCGCAAGGCCAAGTGCGCCAAAGGCGCCGGCCGCGCCGCCGCCCGTAACGGCGTAGCCCAATGCCCAACGGCGCACCTCGGCGGCGGCTTCATCGCAGGCTTCCAAATCGCTGAAATCGTGAGAAATGGCCGCTTTTCGGATCGTTGAAGACGCGGCCCAATCCGCGCCACGGATCGCGGCTTCGACCAGATCGGCGGGGATCAGGCTGTTGGTCAGGAAGGCGACAGGTTTCGCAAAACGGCGGACCGTGCGCGGAAAAATCGACGGGCCAGCGGCGCGGTATGCGTCCTGCTCCGATAGCACCTGCTGGACATAGGGCACTGGTGCCATTTCGTGGCTCTTGTCTTCCGTCAACGTCTGACCCTCCCACATTTTGCGTCATTGGTGCTGTGCTGCACCCTGCCACAAAGATGGGGTCGAAGCCCGGAACTTGCCAGTTTTCCGGCCGCACCCACAGATACCACAGAGCCGAACCGCGTCATGCGCCACTCTCCAGCGCCGCGTCTGCGGGGTCGATTTCGGTCAGTCGTCCCAACCGGTCGGACCGAAAGATTCGCGGAGGATCGCCCGCACAAACGACTGTTATCCAGACCGGCGGCAGACCGGGAACCGCTGCACAGTCCTCCGCTTGCCCGCCACCAGCGACATGGCGTTCCGCAGCGGCGTTTATGATATCGGTTTCGGTCAAAGACGCCACGCGCCACCCGGCCAAAAGGCCAAGCGCCAAAGCGCCTGTCGCCAAAATGGCGGTGGTGCGCCAAGGGAAGGTCATATGCAGCCGCCATCCCGCCTCAGGACATTGTGCTCATAAGCTCGCGGCCGACCAGCATTCGACGGATCTCAGACGTGCCCGCCCCAATCTCCATCAACTTGGCATCCCGGAACAATCGGCTGACGGGGTGATCATTCATGAAGCCAGCCCCACCCATGGCCTGAACCGCCTGATGCGCCTGCGTCATCGCCACTTCGGACGCATAGAGACAGCACGCCGCCGCATCCTGTCGGGTGACATCGCCACGGTCGCAAGCCTTGGCGACTTCGTAGACATAGGCGCGCGCGGAATTCATCGCGGTGTACATATCCGCAATCTTGCCCTGCATAAGCTGGAAGGACCCAATGGGCTGACCGAATTGCTTGCGTTCGGCCATGTAAGGCATGATCTCATCCATGCAGGCGGCGATGATCCCCGGACCGATTGCCGCCAGAACCACGCGTTCGTAATCCAACCCGCTCATCAACACGCGGACGCCTTTGCCTTCCTCACCAAGGACATTTTCGAACGGCACTTCGACATCGTCAAAGATCAGTTCCGCCGTGTTCGACCCCCGCATGCCAAGCTTGTCGAAGTGCACGCTGGTTGAGAAACCCGTCATCGATTTTTCGATCAGGAATGCCGTGATGCCGCGTGATCCGGCCTCTGGATCAGTTTTGGCGTAGACGACAAGCGTGTCTGCGTCCGGCCCGTTTGTGATCCAGTATTTCGTGCCATTCAGAACGTAGCGGTCGTTTCGCTTCTCCGCGCGCAGGGTCATGGAAACCACATCGGACCCAGACCCGGCTTCTGACATGGCGAGCGCGCCAACATGTTCGCCCGAGACGAGCTTCGGCAGATACTTCTCTTTCTGCGCGTCTGTGCCGTTCAGCTTGATCTGGTTGACGCAAAGATTGGAATGCGCGCCGTAAGACAGCGAGACGGAGGCGCTTGCGCGGGCCAGTTCCTCAACAGCGACGGCATGCGCAAGATACCCCATGCCTGCCCCGCCATAGTCTTCGCCGACGGTAATCCCCAGAAGCCCAAGATCCCCCATTTCGCGCCAGAGCTCGGCGGGAAAAGTGTTGGACTTGTCGATCTCGGACGCCATCGGACGAACGCGATCTTGCGCCCAACGGTGGACGACGTCCTGCAACGCAAGGACATCCTCACCCAGATCAAAACGCATGGAAGCGGCAAACATCGTGGCCTCGCCGAATTTATTGAACACTTGTTCAGTTCTAGTGCGCAAGACATCCTTCCGTCAAGATCGGATGTCGTCAGTGCAACCGTCGAACGGGACACGAGCCTCAAGCTGGAACGCTGGCCAGCTTTTTCACTTCTTCTGAGATGATCCGGGCGATCAGGCGCGCGTCAGCCTCGTCAAACGTCAACGGAAGGCGCATGTCGATGAGACCATCAAGGATGCGATCCGTTGCACTTAGCCGGGCGGAGCCGGCATATCTCCAATGCGAATATCGCGACGTGTAGCCTTGTGCGCGCGGCGCGCCAAACCACTTCAACTCGACCCCACGCGCAAGGCACCCCGACACCAGCCGCTCAATCCGCTCCGGCGGCCAATCAAAAAGACACATCTGGAACGAGGACCCGACCCGCACCAGCGATGGATCGCGCGGGATGAGCGTGATGTCTGGATTGTCTTTCAATCCGTCTTCAACTGCATCATGCAACACCGCCCAGCGCCGTACACGGTCTGGCAGTTCCCGCAACTGGGGGCGCAGGACGGCGGCGCGCAGGTTGTCCATCCGGCCCGATACATTCGGCGTCACGTCACGCAGCGCCTCAAAAACTTCGGCCGGAGGCGCAGCGGCATGACGCTCGTAAAGCATGTAGCTTCCGGACAAGAGGATGGACCGTGCGGCAATCTCGGCATCGTCGGTCGTCAGAAAGCCGCCCTCGCCCGAATTGATATGCTTGTAGGTCTGGGTGGAGAACGCGGCGACATGCCCGTGGCGCCCGGATGGCAGGCCGCAGGACATCCCACCCATGGTGTGCGCACAGTCCTCGATCACGGTCAGCCCCAGCGTCTCGGCCAACGCCATGGTCTGCTCCATGTTAGGCTGATGGCCGCGCATGTGAGATAGAAGAAGATGTTTCGCCCCGCTTGCGGCAGCTTTCGCAGCAAGATCTTCGGCGTCCATCGTCAGGGCCGCAGTCGTCTCTACGAAGACAGGCTTTGCAGAGATGGCCGCGATCGCACCGGGTACAGGTGCAAGCGTGAAGGCGTTGGTCAATACCGGCGTGCCTGCGGTTACGCCCGTAGCGCGAAGGGCGGTGGCAATCGCCGCGCCGCCAGATGAGGTCGCAAGACAGTACTTGGCGCCAAGGAAGGCGGCGAATTCTTCCTCCAAGGCAACGGTTTCGCTGATTTCGCCCGGCCCCACATTGTATCTGTGCAGCCGGCCATGCTCCATCACGGCATTGGCTGCGCGGATTCCCGCCTGCGGGATGGGTTCTTGCTGGGTGAAGTTGCCCGTGAATATCTCTGTCATGGCGGCGATCCTAGTCAGTCGCCATCGCCCGTCAACGCCGCCTGCCGACCATGATGGTCGCAAAACGACCAACCGGGAACGGCTACCCGATCAATTCGCCCACCACACGCTGAAGATCGTCGAAACCGCTCAGGACGGCATCTGGGTTCAAGCCATCCAACGCATTGGGGTCCGGCCCGAAGCCGACGAGCACGACAGGAATACCTGCGGCGCGCCCAGCATCGAGGTCTGTCTGCGTGTCGCCGATAATGACCGCCCGCTCAATCTGGCCGCCTGCCCGCTCTGCCGAAGCGATGACCGGGGCGGCGTCGGGTTTGCGCGTGGGCAGGGTATCTGCACCGATCAAGGATCCAAAAAGATCCCTGACACCAAGACGTTGCATCAAAGTTTCAGCCAGTCCTTCCGGCTTGTTCGTGCAAATAGCCGTGGCATATCCCGCAGCGCGCAGCCCTTGCACCGCATCGACCGCGCCCGGGTACATCGTCGTATAGACATCAATCGCGTCGCCATAAGCTTGCAGCAAAACCGGATAATCCTCGGCAATCTCGTCTTCACCGTATTGTCCGCCCAAACGTGAGGCGCCGAGCGTCAACATGGCCCGCCCACCTCGCAGCGCCGTTGCACGGTCCGTGTCGACCGTCAGCATCGGGCCGTAACCACGCCGATCGAAGCAGTAATTCGCCGCCGCGATCAAATCGCCGCTGGTGTCGGCAAGCGTGCCGTCTAGGTCAAAGATGACTGTCCGCATTTGGATCTTTCCGTTCTGGTCTTCGTTGGCGATGTAATCTGACGTAAAGATCTGTGAAGGGCGTCAGCTTGCCCTGAGGCGTCATGGCGATAAAACCCTAGCCAAATACGAGGCAGAGAACAGCAGCATGTCCACTCATCTTATCCTTCTCGCCGCCGGTGAAGGCACGCGGATGCAATCTGATACACCGAAGGTCCTGCACGAAATTGCAGGACTGCCGATGTTCGCACACGCTTTGGCGTCGGCGTCGGAGCTTGAAGATGGCGAAAAGATCCTTGTCGTTGGTGCTGGCGGCGACGCAGTTCAACGCGCGGCGCGGGACTTTGACGCGTCCATCCAAGTTGCCGAGCAAACCGAACAACTTGGGACCGCACATGCGGTAACCATGGCCGCACCCTTGCTGGCCGGAAAAGGCGGCACCGCGATTGTCCTTTTTGGCGACACGCCCTTCATTCAGTCCGAGACACTGGCGAAGATGGCACGCGCGGAAGCGGACGGGGCTGACATCGTCGTCCTCGGCTTTGAAGCGGAAGACCCTGCCCGCTATGGCCGATTGATTGTTCAGGACGGTCGGCTTGAACGCATTGTGGAATGGAAAGACGCCAACGAAGCTGAACGCGCGATCACGCTTTGCAATTCGGGCGTGATGCTGGCCAAGACTGAGACACTGTTGGACCTTGCTGCCGCCGTCGGAAACGAGAACGAGGCTGGTGAATATTACCTGACGGACATCGTCGCCCTTGGTCGCGACAAAGGTTTGAATTCCGTGGTTGTGACCTGCGACCAGTCCGAGACCCTTGGCATCAACACCCGCGCGGATCTTGCAGCGGCGGAGGACGTCTTTCAGGCCCGTGCACGGAAGGCCGCGTTGGAAGTTGGCGTTACCATGCCTGCGCCGGGCACTGTGATTTTCAGCCACGACACCTTGATCGGTCGTGATGCGATCGTAGAGCCCAACGTGGTCTTTGCCCCGGGCGTCACGGTTGAAAGCGGTGCCCGCATCCGTGCCTTCAGTCATCTGGAAGGGTGCCATGTCGGTCGCGATGCGATCGTCGGACCTTATGCCCGCCTGCGGCCCGGCGCTGAACTTTCGAACGACGTGCGGATCGGCAACTTCGTTGAGGTCAAAAACGCCCAGATTGCGGACGGCGCAAAAGTAAATCACCTGAGCTACATAGGCGACGCCTCAATCGGCGAGGCCACCAATGTGGGCGCGGGCACGATCACCTGCAACTACGACGGCGTTTTCAAACACCGGACGGAAATCGGGGATCGGGTCTTCATCGGATCGAACACGATGCTCGTCGCGCCTGTGACAGTGGGAGACGAAGCCATGACTGCGACGGGCACGATCGTGACGAAGAACGTGCCTGCAGGCGACATGGCCATCGGCCGCCCGCGGCAAGAAAACAAGACCGGATTGGCACGGCGCCTTTTCGCCAAGCTCAGGGCCGCCAAAGCCGCCCGGAACAAGGACTGACTATATGTGTGGCATCATTGGAATTCTCGGATCACACGAAGCGGCGCCGGGCCTCGTCGAAGCGCTGAAGAAACTGGAATACCGCGGCTATGACAGCGCTGGGATCGCAACCGTCGAAAACGGTCGTCTGGACCGCCGTCGCGCGCTTGGGAAGCTCGTCAACCTCTCGGACCTGTTGGTCCACGAACCATTGAGCGGAAAGACCGGTATTGGACACACACGCTGGGCCACGCATGGCGGACCGTCTGTGACCAACGCCCATCCACACCGCGCCGGCCCTGTTGCCGTCGTCCATAACGGGATCATCGAGAACTTCAAAGACCTCCAGCAAAACCTTAAAAAGTCGGGATATATCCCCCAAACGGAAACCGACACGGAAACCATCGCCCTGCTGGCGCAAAGCCACATGGATTCCGGGCTCAGCCCCCGTGAAGCAGCCGAAAAGACCATTGCTGCACTCGAAGGCGCATTCGCCCTCGCATTCCTGTTTGAGGGGGAAGACGATCTGATCATCGGCGCCCGAAAGGGTTCGCCCTTGGCTGTCGGACATGGTGACGGAGAGATGTATCTGGGCTCTGACGCCATCGCGCTTAGCCATCTGACCGACCAGATCACGTATCTTGAAGAAGGCGACCGCGTTGTCCTGACCCGCGACGGCGCCGAGATCTTCGATGCGGAAGGCCGCCGCGCCAATCGTGATGCCCGCCAGATCAAGGTGGATTCCAGCGCTGTCGACAAGGGTGGCCACAAACACTTCATGGCCAAAGAAATTGCAGAGCAGCCAACTGTGTTGGCGGACGCAATTCAGCACTATATCTCGGGCGACAGCTTGAACCTTCCCGCAGAACTACCTGATTTTTCTAACATTGACCGCATCATCATGGTCGCTTGCGGCACAGCGCATTACGCCTGCCTCACGGCGAAATACTGGTTCGAACAGATGAGCGGCATACCAGTCGAAGTCGATATCGCGTCGGAATTCCGATATCGCGAACCGCCGATTGGCCCCCGGACACTGGCCGTTTTTGTCAGCCAGTCTGGAGAAACGGCAGATACCCTTGCCGCGCTGCGATACTGTCAGGAGAAGTCGACCATTCTGGGCGTTGTAAACGTGCCGGAAAGCTCCATCGCGCGGGAAAGCGATGTGATCCTGCCCATTTTCGCCGGGCGCGAAATCGGCGTCGCTTCGACCAAGGCTTTCACCTGCCAATTGACCGTGCTTCTGGTGCTGGCGCTTCGGGCGGCTGCGGACCGCGGCATGATGGCAGAGGATGAACTTGCATCGGCCTTGGCGGATATTCGCCTGCTGCCCGGGCGCATTTCACAAGCGCTGAACACGGACAGCGCGATTCAAACAGTCTCGGAAGAACTGGCCGAAGCGCGCGATATCTTGTTCGTGGGCCGTCGTCAGATGTATCCCCTCGCGCTGGAAGGCGCGCTGAAACTGAAAGAAATCAGCTACATACACGCCGAAGGTTATGCTTCTGGCGAGCTGAAACATGGACCGATAGCGTTGATTGACCGCCTGGTTCCGGTGATCGTCATGGCACCCCGCGACCGCTTGTTTGAGAAGACAGTCTCTAACATGCAGGAGGTCATGGCACGCGGCGGCAAGGTCGCCTTGCTCAGCGATGCTGACGGCATCAAATCCGGGGGCGACGGATCATGGCGAAACATCGAAATGCCAAGCGTTCCCGATATGTTAGCGCCAATTCTTTACGCGATCCCGGCGCAGTTATTGGCCTACCATACCGCCGTTGCCAAAGGCACAGACGTGGATCAGCCACGCAACCTCGCCAAGTCGGTCACGGTCGAATAGCAGGGAACTTTTTCAGCGCTCATCGCTTCCACTGACAGATCATTAAATGTGGCGGTGGTATCCATGACGAAGGCAATTCTTTTTGGCTCGATCGGAGTTCTTGCTGAAACTTCCGAACTGCAGCGCGCTGCGTTCAACGAAGCCTTTGCAGAGGCCGATCTGAGCTGGCACTGGTCTCCGTCGGAATACGAAATGATGCTAGGTCAAAACGGGGGCGAGCAGCGCATTCGCACTTATGGACATGTCCAGGGTGTATCGGTCGATGCCGCCCAGTTGCACAAGCGAAAGAGCGAAATTTACCGCTCGAAGCTGGCCAGGGGCATCGCACCACGGCCCGAGATCGACACTGTTGTGCGCGCTGCAATGGGTATGAATTTGAGGCTTGGCTTCGTCACGACAACGTCGCGCGCAAATGTCGATGCCGTCTTGGACGCCCTACCAGATGACCTCCATGTAGAGATCTTTGACTTCGTCGGGGACCGCGACATGGTGGAACATGGCAAACCCGCCCGTGATATCTACGACCTCGCGTTGCAAAAGTTGGGGATTGACGCGGTGGACGCCATCGCGGTCGAGGATAGCCCATCGTCCGCGAAAGCCGCAGTTGCGGCCGGAATTCCGACCATCGCTTTCCCTGGTCGCGCCCATGCACATCGCGTTTTCCAGGGCGTAGAGGCCAAGGTCGAAGTTCTGACACCCGAACTCTTCGGGCTAGGTCGCGCCATTGGAAGTGATACGCTACAGGCTGCTATCGCGTAGGCTGCGTCGCATGACCTTGCCCGTGGCTGTCATGGGCAAGCTTTCGACAAAGCGCACCTCGCGCGGTGCAACGTGCGGGCTGATGCGGTCCCTGACACGCTGAACGAGGGCCTCGGCCAATGTGCTGGTGCCCGCTACGCCTTCGCGCAAGACAACGAAAGCCGTCACAACTTCGGTCCGCACCGGATCAGGCAGGCCGACGGCGGCAGCATTCAAGACGTCTTCGTGGCCAGAGAGGCAGTTTTCGATCTCGGTCGGACCGATGCGGTATCCGGCTGACGTGATGATGTCGTCATCGCGCGAGACGTAGGTCAGATAGCCATCACTGTCGCGCTGCCCAAGATCCCCGGTGCGCAGCCATGGTCCGATGAATTTCTCTTCCGTCTTATTTGGCTGGTTCCAGTACCGAAGGAACATCACGGGATCCGGCCCCTTCACGCAGATCTCGCCCACCGTCCCGTTCGGCACGGGCATCCCGGCGGCGTCCAGAATGGCAACGTTGTGACCTGGCACCGCCTGCCCCATTGTTCCGGGACGCAGAACGCCCAGATCGGCCGCAGAGGACACGACAAGGTTACACTCAGTCTGGCCATAGAGCTCGTTAATGGGCGCTCCCAGTTGTTCGCGCCCCCAAGCCAGCAGATCCGCCCCAAGACTCTCACCACCAGACCCGATTGCCCGAAGCCTCGCATCACTCGGCACCTTGGCACCGCGCATCATCTTGAGCGCTGTGGGGGGCAAGAACGCGACCGTGACGCCTTCCTCCGCGATCAGCTGAAAGGCTGCCTCGGGCGTGAATTTGCGAAGTCGTTCGGCAACCAGTGGGACCCCGAAGTAGAGGCAGGGCATCGCCAGGTCCATTAGCCCGCCAATCCAGGCCCAATCGGCGGGCGTCCACCCCACATCCCCCGGCAACGGCAGTCGCCCCAGCACCATTTCAACCGATGGCAAGTGCCCAATCAGAAACCGATGCGCATGCAATGCGCCCTTTGGCGAACCTGTTGTTCCAGAGGTATAAATCAGAACGGCGGGATCTTCTGCGCCGACGGGCTCCGGCACGGCGGGCTTGGCCTGAACGGCATCTGACCAATCCAGAACCTCGCCCCTGGCTCCGCCCAGGGAAATGACATGGGTCAAGTCCGGGCACGCCGGCTTGACGGACATCAGCTTGTCGAGGTTTTGCCCGTCCGTCACGACGAGGCGTGCACCAGCGTCATTCAGACGGAACGACAAGGCATCTTCGCCAAAAAGCGTGAACAACGGCAGGACGATCGCACCGCATTTCATGGCCGCGATATGCGTAACCATGACCTCTGCACATTGCGGCAGAAGGATAGCAACGCGGTCGCCCTTTCTGACACCAGCGGCCCGAAATGCCCCAGCCAACCTGTCGGAAGTGCTTTTCAGGTCGCCGTAGGTCCAGACGCGGCGCTGTCCGTCACTTCGGTCTATAATCGCGGTCCGGGCAGGATCAATGGCCGCCCAGCTGTCGCAAATGGCGTTGGGGATTGAGAAGTCTTCTGGAACACGCCAGTCAAAGCCTGCCCTGATCGCGGTCATGTCCGCGCCCATCAATCGGCGGCGATCAGGGACCATAGACAATGAGCGTCGGAAGACCGGTCAGAGGCGCTTCAAGTGCCCGAAAAGCAGCCAGTGAAACGCGGCTGCCTGCCCCGGCATCACCCGCAATCGGTCTGAGTTCCACGGCAACCGAGGTGCCCTTGGCCGAATATTCCAACCGCCCCATGGTGACAGCATCCACCAAGGGCGTCTCGGCCCAGAACCCTGGTTGCGACGGATCGCCAAGCGATGCGACGGTTTCGCCCAAGGCGGCGCCACCCACAGCGGATGTCGCCGCTTCGCGTTGCGCAGCTGTGGTGGTGTCAAACTGTTCTGCCGTGCGGGCCGTGGGCGGCGGCGGTGGCGCAGCCACGACGGCAGCCTCCTCCGGCGCAATCTCAGACGATGGAGGCGTGACAAGCTCGGGGGTAGCCGCACAACCGGCAAGGCCCAGAAGGCCGAAAAAACCAAGACGAATGTACATACCGAGAGAAGTAGAGCGATCGTGACATTCAATCAATGCCAGCCGCTTGCGCCTTATTCACGACACCCCTAACTTGACCTTATGACATTGCCGCCTCTTGTAGATCCTTTTCAGCGTGCCATCAGTTACCTCCGGGTTTCTGTGACCGATCGTTGTGACTTCCGCTGCGTCTATTGCATGGCGGAAAACATGACCTTCCTGCCTAAGAAGGAGCTCTTGACGCTAGAAGAACTTGATCGGCTTTGTTCGACCTTCGTGCGGATGGGCGTTGAGAAGTTGCGGATCACGGGCGGAGAGCCGCTTGTACGCCGCGATATCATGACGTTCTTCCGTTCCATGTCGCGGCATCTGGAAACCGGCGACCTGAAGGAACTGACGCTTACGACGAACGGCAGCCAACTGGCCCGCTTTGCGACAGACCTGTACGCCGCGGGCGTTCGCCGCATCAACGTGTCGCTGGACACACTGGACGAGGACAAGTTTGCCCGCGTCACCCGCTGGGGGCGCCTGCCGCAGGTGCTGAAGGGCATCGATGCCGCTCAGGCCGCTGGCCTTCGGGTCAAGATCAACACCGTCGCGCTCAAAGGCTTCAACGAAGATGAGTTGTTCACGCTGACAGAATGGTGCGCCAGCCGCGATCTGGACCTGACATTCATCGAAGTCATGCCGATGGGCGATTTGGGCGATGAGGACCGGATTGGCCAGTATTGGAGCTTGAAGGACCTGCGGAGCGATTTGGCGCAGCAATACACGCTGCAAGATCTGGCGCACCGCACCGGCGGTCCTGCTCGCTATGTCGAATTGACGGAAACCGGTCAGCAGATCGGCTTCATCACGCCCTTGACCCACAATTTTTGCGAAAGCTGCAACCGGGTCCGACTGACCTGCACGGGCGAGTTGTTCATGTGCCTTGGACAGGAAGACAACGCCGATCTTCGCGCGCCGCTTCGCGCGTCAGAAAGCGACAGCCTGCTGGAAGATGCCATTCGCGCCGCAATCGCACGAAAGCCGAAGGGTCACGATTTCGACTATTCGCGCCAGCAGATCGACGGTCAAATGTCGCGCCACATGAGCCACACGGGCGGCTAGAGCGCCCTACTCGGCCGCGGCCTGCGCCTTTTCGATGTAGACAGCGTCTTCCTGGTCTGGATCAGTTATCCGGGAATAGAGCGCGTTGTAGTCCGGATCTTCCTTCAAGGACGCCACGCGCGCTTTGTGCCACGTTACCGCTTCGGCATGCAGCGTCGCGAGCGTCTTGTCCTGCAAGAGCTCTGCAAGCACCGCTTTTGCGCGCGGCAGATGCCTGTGGATCGACGTGTCTTCCTCGGTCGAATAATTCCGACGCGCCCAGTATTCGGCCCCTTGGTCTTCTTCAACGTGATTGATGCGCCCGCGTTCCCGCTTCACCAGGTAGCTATCAGCCGAACGAAGGACGTAGTGGTTGAGCGTCACCATGTCATACCCAATGGTCCGCTTGGTCGAGCGCCATCCGTTTCCGTCAATCAAGTCGTCCGGCATGATCCGGCCAGAGCCGTTGACCCAGCGGACGTCATCCCGGCGCTTGGCGTCCATTTCCAACGGACGGTGGACGCCGATCTTGTCGAAGGGCGCATCGGTGTGCACCAGCGACTTGAACCCCCAGCCAAGCCGCGGTTTTGGCAGGAAGTGCGGCGCTGCCCGTGTGAACTGTTGGGTCACCCAATCATCTTCAAATGCATGCACTCCCCCATTGCCGAAGAACTTCCACGTCATCGAAATGACGTTGGGATCACCCATGCGTTGTATCAGGTCCGCTAAAGTCCCGTCGCCCACATGCACGTTGATGAATTCGTCGACATCCAGCACTCCGTACCAGTCCGAATGGCGCACCATCGGATGCTTCACGGCATCGTTCAGCGCTCCTCTCTGCGGTCGTTGTCCCTTGTCGGCCTTGAACGGATTGTCTTCCCGGTGAACCACCCCGAGAACCGCCAAGCGGTCCAGAATGGCGTTCGTCTGATCTTCGCAATCATTTGTATAGACCAGAAAATCGGTCACTCCGATCGACCGGTGATAAGCGATCCACTCAAGAATGAAGGGGGCCTCATTCCGCATCGAGGTCACCAAAGTGATCCGGTCGGAAGCTTGCGCTTCTTGCAAGGGCGACAGGCGGTCCAGCCGTTCAGCCCGTTTCTGGAGAGACAGATACACATCCTCCGCGGCCTTACCGATGAGGATCGGATGTCCGGCCGCGTTCAGCGGTGTGCCCGACGGGATTTCAGATTCAGGTTCGGGTGGCGGCGGCGGTGCCTCGACCACCGGCTTGGCGATGTCTTCGGGCTCGGGCCGCACTCCGCCTTCGATCCACTCGGCCAAGTCCTTGTAGCCCGGCTCTTGCCGGAGTTCCGCGGCACGATCCTGGTGCCACCTGACGGCACGCGCGTGGATCTCGGACAGAGTTGGGTCCGCGGCAAACATAGCCCGGATCGGCGCGACCTTGGGCCAGATGGTCTGAATGCGAGGATCGGCTTCGTCGTTCCGGTCGTGAAGTTCCCAATATTCGACGCCCTGATCGCGATTGATGTGGTTCGTCCGGCCACGGTCGCGCTTGACCAGAAAACCATCGACAGAACGGGTGGCATAGTGGTTCAGCGTGACCAGATCATAACCGATGGTGTCCTTGTTCGAACGCCAGCCATCGTCTCGATAGCTATCGGAAAGCTGCCGACCTGATCCATTGGTCCAACGCGGCATCTCACCCGTCGCGTCCAAAGGGCGATGAACGCCAATCCGGGCAAAGGGCGCGCCCTTGCGAACGATGGTCTTGAACCCCCAATTCTGGTGGGGCTTGCGCGCCATTTCAGGCGCGGCGCGAGTGAACTGCAGGGGAACAGGCTGGTCGACCATGTCATGCACATTGTCGTGACCGAAGAACCGCCAAGTCATCGAGATCATGTCCGGATCGTAGCAGGCGTCGAACAGGTCCCTTAGCTGGCCTTGGCCGGTGTGGATGGTCATATACTCATCCACGTCCATCACCACGTATGCGTCAGCCTCGGTCACGCTTGGATGCGTCTCAGCCATGGCAAGTGCAACGCGCTGCGGACGTTCTCCGGGTTGAACCGGATTGTCGACGCGCGTGACCAGCCCACGTGCGGACAAGGCGTCCAAAATCTCGTTCGTCTGATCGCTGCAATCGTTGGTGTAGACGAGGAAATGCGTGATCCCGACCCAAAGATGGTAGGCCACCCAATCCAGAATATAGGGGGCCTCGTTCTTCATCGTCGTAACTGCAACGACTTTGTCCAGCGGGCGCACTTCCACGTCTGGAACGGCGGCGCTCGGCTTAGGGGGCGTGCGGTAGATCTTGGCGAAGTCGTGATTGCGATCAGGTTCCGGCCAATCCGGCAAGGGTGCGTCGCAGGGATCGATCCCGTGACGTTGAAGCAGTTGGCCCATCAGGCTTTCAGGATGCGGCAAGCCTTTGTCGTGGTGCGCCATGCGCTTGCGCATCCGACGTCCGTAGAGGTGGATCGAATAAGTCTCTTTCGTAATGACTTCGCTGTGGTCGCGCCCGGCCCAAAGCATGCGGCGACGATCGCGGAACCTGTAGGGGTAAAGCGCCACCTCGGGCATGGCATGCACGATCTCACCGGTTTCTTTCAGGAAATGGGTGAAGGCCTTCGGCCCCCAAACGGCCCAGACCTGATCCCCGACATGGACCGGTTCCCCGCGGTCACGCGCCGCTTCCAGCTCGGCGACGTAGTCTGGTGCAAGGAAATAAGGGATGGCGTATTCGTCAGAGGTAAAGTCGATCAACTTCGCCAGCGTTTCACTGTCTTTCGGCAACCCAAGGACACCGATGTTGACCTCGTGCGGGCTTTCCCAACCATAGAAGTGGCCCGTCTCAGTACGGAAAGGCTTCACGCAATAAGCATCGGTGTCCGCCCAGATCATCCGATCCTGACCGGCCAGCAAGCGATAGCGGAACATGTCGGCGTGCGGTGCCGGAGAGCCACTTTTCGTGTGCGTGATTTCGGCGCGTTCCGGCACAACAAGGTTGGCGTCACGCATCTCGACGCCCTCCGGCACATTTGTCACTTCGCCATAGTGATAAAGCGCCACGTGATGGCCAGCGTCTTGAAAGGACCGGATGCAAAGCTGTTCGAGGAAGCTCAAGGCCCCCTGCATCCAGAGCATCCCGATCTCAAAGCGCTCGGCCAACCCGATTCCCCTCGTCAACGCGCGGAGAGAAGGCTAGCGCGCCCCCGCTCCTCTCACAAACCGAAGGCTGTTCTAACTGGCCAGCGGCAAGCGCTGTTCCGCCAACTCAACCCAGTATGAACACCCCGCAGGGATAGCATCATCGTTGAAGTCGTAGTCAGGCGTGTGGACCATGGCGGTGTCGCCGTTGCCGACCAAGATGTAGGCGCCCGGCTTCTCATTCAGCATGAAAGCGAAGTCTTCGCCCCCCATGGTCATCGGGTAGTCCGTGTCGCAATTACCGGACACGGCTTCAGCGGCCTTCGCGGCGAAACGCGTCCCTTCGTTCGAATTGACCATGACGGGATAGTCACGAAGGTAGTTGATTTCGACAGACGCGCCGAAGGCTTCACAGGTCTGTTTGACGATGGCCTTCAGGCGCGTTTCAACCAGATCCTGAACTTCTGGTGACATGGTCCGGACCGTTCCGCGCAGGTCGACATATTGCGCAATGACGTTCTGGGCGACGGAATCAGTGTGGAATGACGTGATCGAGACAACGGCCTGGTCGATCGGGTTCACGTTCCGGCTGACAATGGATTGCAGCGCGAGGACGACGTGGCTTGCCACGACGGTGGCATCGACCGTCTCGTGCGGCTTGGCCGCGTGGCCACCCCGCCCGGTGATCCTGATATCCAGACGGTCAGCTGCCGCAAAGAAAGCGCCGGGCCGGATTGCGAACTTGCCGGCCTCAAGGCCCGGCCAATTGTGCATGCCATAGACTTCGTCGATGCCAAAGCGTTCGACCATGCCGTCATTGACCATCTCGCGCCCACCGCCGCCGCCTTCTTCAGCGGGCTGGAAAATCACGGCGATTGTGCCATCGAAATTTCGGGTCTCAGCCAGATACTTGGCCGCGCCAAGGAGCATGGCCGTATGCCCATCATGACCGCAGGCATGCATCTTGCCCGGTGTCTTGGAGGCGTAGGGTTTGCCTGTCGCTTCAACGATCGGAAGCGCATCCATGTCCGCCCTGAGGCCAACCACACGACCCGATGATTGTGTCTTGCCCTTGATCAGTCCAACGACGCCTGTCTTGCCAAGCCCGGTGACGACCTCGTCACATCCAAAGGCCTCCAGCTTTTCGGCTACCAAGGCCGACGTGCGATGCGTGTCGAACAGCAACTCCGGATTTTCATGGATGTCCCGACGCCACTCTGTGATTTCGGGCAAGAGTTCCGAGAAACGATTACGAACGGGCATTCTGACACTCCATCTGAAACTAGATGGACGTTCCTCTCATCCAGCGTCTTGCTTCGCAACCCGGTAGCTCGCCCCGATCACCAAAACGGCACCGGCGAGAAGCAGGAAGGCAAAGCGCAGCGACGTCTGTTCAGCAATCAATCCAATTCCCGCGGGTCCCCCAAGCGCGCCAAGTTGCGCCACCAGAACAACGGCAGGTAAGGCAAGATGCGCTGGCATGTCCTTGGACCTGCCCGCGATCGAGAACAGGATCGGTACAAGATTTGCGATGCCTGCCCCCATGATCAGGTAGCCGACCAGCGCCAACCAAAGCGAACCGGATGCCGCGACAAGTGCCAGCCCCCCTGCCCCGAATACAGCGCTGGAGAGAAACACAATCGGGTCGCCGAACGCCTTCCGCAAACGGTCACCGCCGATCCGAAAGCCAACCATGCCTATCGAAAACACCGCGTAGCCCAATCCGGCTGTAGCAACGCTGACACCGATTTGCTCGCGGAGAAAGACGGCACTCCAATCCAGCACCGAAAACTCCGGCAGCATGGCAAGCGCGCAGAGCACGCCAATCCATATGACCAGCCCTTTCGGCACAACGAAGAGCGGCTTGTCATCATCGTCTGCGCTTCGCGCAATCAATCCATCGCGGATCAGGAAAAGCCCCAGAAAGGCCGCCGCAATTACAGCCAAGGCCGCCATCAAAGGAGTCGTGCCAAGCCAAAGCAGTGCGCTGACCGTCAAGGCGCCCAGAATGCCGCCGACGCTCCACATCCCATGAAAGGACGACATCCGAGGTGTCTTGCCTTCTTCTTCAATGATCACCGCCTGCATGTTCATGGCGACATCCGCGATGGAGATACCGGCCCCAAATATAGCTAAGGCCACCGCGGCCACTGGCACAGACGACGTGCTGAGAAGCACTGGAAACGCTGCAAAAGCGATAACAGCCGGAATGATCATGGCCCGCCTGAGACCAAGCTTGGCAGCCAAGGCACCTGCCAACGGCATCGCCAAAAGAACGCCGCCGCCCATGGCAAGGATCAAAAGCCCAAGATCACCTTTCGACAGGCCCAGATTTTCTTGGACAACAGGCACCAAAGGCGCCCAAAGCGCCATCCCAAGCCCGATGATCACGAAGATCACCCGCGTTGCTAAAAGCCGCCGTTCAAACGGCGCGGTATAAGGCGTCACTGACAGAGACTCTCGATCACCTTGTCCAGAAAGGCCTCACCGGCCTCTAGCTGGGAAATTTCAATGAATTCGTCAGCCTGATGGGCTTGCGCAATATCACCCGGGCCGCACACCACTGCTGAATATCCCCGTTCCTGGAATTGTCCAGCCTCAGTTCCATAACTGACGACATGCGTGCCGTTGTCGCCGGTTAAACGCCGGACGAGTTCTTCCGCGGGACCGCCGTTCTCAGGCGACAGAAGCGGCGCATAGAAAGACCGCGTCGCAGTGATGCCCGCTTCGGGTCTGACGGCCTTCATCTCCGCATCAAGCTTTGCGACTTCATCAAGGAAACGCCGTTCCCATTCCGCCGGATCTTCCCCAGGGACGACACGGAACGCCAGAAGGAACTCACAATCTGCGGCGGTGATATTATGCGCGGTGCCGCCTTTGATCTGTCCGACATGCAGAGTTGTCCACGGCGGCTCGAACAACGCGGCGAGTTCGGTCGGTTCCGCCGCGCGGTTCTCGGCATTTCGGTCATTGGCCCATTGGATCAGACGCGCACCTTCCATGATGGCCGAGACGCCTTCATGCATAAGAGAGGAATGCACCTCGAAGCCGCGCATGTGCACGTCAAAGCCCGCACCACCTTTATGCGCCGTGACGCACTCCATCATTGTCGGTTCGCCAATGATGGCCATGCTTGCAGTGGGCAGCGTCTTTCGCATCGCATCGATCATTGGCGGCGCGCCCAGAAGCCCGACTTCCTCGTCGTAGCTGAGCGCGATTTGCAATGGCCGCTTCAGGTCGGCTGAAAGCGCACGCGGAACAGCCGCCAGGGCCAAGGCATCGAAGCCTTTCATATCACAGGTTCCGCGCCCATAGAGACGACCGTCGCGTTCGGTCAGAACGAACGGGTCGCTGGACCAGTCCTGCCCGTCCACGGGAACGACGTCTGTATGGCCAGACAGGATAATGCCTCCGTCGACGTCCGGCCCGACATTGGCAAAAAGCGCCGCTTTTTGGCCCGTCTCGTCATAGACGCGGGTCGAAGCGACACCATGAGAGGCAAGATAATCTTCAACCCAGCCAATCAGGTCGAGGTTGCTGTCACGGCTGACCGTCGGGAACCCGACAAGTTTTTCAAGAATATCGCGTGCCTGCATCGCATTGCCTGCTTTGAAAGATCAGGCGTGGTCGCACTGATCGGTGTCTTGCGCCTAGTCGTTCAGGACGAAATGCCCCGGTGTGACCTCGGTGTAGACCGACGCACCCGGTTCATGCCCGACGGGATGAATCGGTGACGGGATCGGCTTGAAGTTCAAGTCGCTCTCGCTTTTCCTTTGCCGTGGATCCGCAACGGGAACAGCAGACAAAAGCGAGCGTGTATAGGGGTGACGCGGGTCTTCGAAGATCGCCTGCCGTGGCCCCATTTCAACGATCCGTCCCAGATACATGACGCCGACATCGTGACTGACGCGTTCGACGACTGCCATGTCATGGCTGATGAAAAGGTAGGACAGGCCCAGTTCCGCCTGCAATTCCATCATCAGGTTCACGACCTGTGCCTGAACGCTGACGTCAAGCGCGCTGACAGCCTCATCCGCAACGATCAGCTTCGGCTTGAGCGCCAGAGCGCGCGCGATGGCCACCCGTTGCCGCTGCCCCCCGGATAATTCATGCGGGAACCGCCTCAGGAAACTGCGCGGAAGCCCCACACGGTCAAAGAGCTGTTCGACACGACTGCTGCGCTCTGCGGCGGGGACATTGAAATTCCGCAAAGGCTCAGCAACCTGATCGGCAAGCGTCATCTGGGGGTTCAGGCTGGCGAAGGGGTCCTGAAACACCATTTGGATATCCTTACGCGCCTGCCGCAGGGCTTTCTCGTCAAGCGCGGAGATTTCAGCACCCCCAAGCGTGACGGTGCCAGCGTCA
>CAZMKY010000019.1:0-4684 GCA_964566835.1 uncultured Rhodobacterales bacterium | reverse complement strand
TGTTCCTGGGTCAGTCGTGTGCATGCGATTAAACAGTTCTTTAGTCTGGCTTAACTCAAGGAGTCATTAAGTGTCGCCATCTCTGACATACCGGTTGTCCGAAGAAAGCCCGTCAGAGTTATGGCGGCAATTTGGGCCAATAAAAGGCGGCACGGAAACAGATGCAGTGGATTTGTCCCATGCAAAGACGATGCTGAAGGTAAAAGAAGGGATCATTGCAGATATTCGGGACGGCTACATCCTCCCGGCAATCCAGTATCAATTTCCCATGCTTGCGGCGGTTCTGCGCGAAGCGATGGGCTTGGCCGAGACGCTGAAGGTGGACCAAGACTTTGTCTTCAAAGAGGGTCGGGCTGTTCTAACGCTTCGATATCGAAAAGAGAATTTCGACGGCCTCTACCCCAACCTGAAACCCACAACGGCGCGCGGCGCGGCGCTCTTGCGGTATGCGATCGAAGCCACGCATGGCTTGGTTGAAGGCGAAGATTTCACCTTTCGCGACAAAGACGTCGTGTTCTCCGGGCGCGATGACGCGACGGCTGAACGCCTTCGCCCGTTTGTCGAATGGCGCATCGGGAAAGCGCCTGTGCCAAGACCAGAGGCGATTGCCCGGACAAACCTGCAACGCATGTTCGAACGTTGCGACACCCTGAGCGGGACGGGTCTTGGTCTTTTCGCCGCGCGCCGGGAGTTGCGACAAACATATGCGTTGCGCCGTCCGAAGCAGGTCAGGACACCGCGTCCAAAGGTCTGGTATCGTGCGACGGCAGATCTGGCCAAAGACGCAGCCGATGTGGCCAAGGGAGCGGCCGTGATAACGACCTCTGACCCCGCGGCAGGGGCCGCCTTGAAGCAGACAGGGACACCGGCGCAGATCCTTCTTCCGGGGGAGTTGCCGCGAGTGGATTCGGGGGACGAAGCCCTGATCCTGGCCGCCGCGCCAGACCAAACCCGATGGGAGGCGCGTGTGACCGAGCATTTCGCGCGCCGCGAGGCCAAAGTGCTGCGACTGGTTGATATCAGCATGGCACCCCGTCTCTTGCGTCTTGTGCCGCCAAGGGTGATCCATGACGTACGCGCGTATCTCGCCGACCGTCAGGCCCGCCGCCTGCGCCGTACGTTGCGCGACTATGACCGGAAGGTTCACGACATGCTCAGTTTCGCAGGAGACGCCGAATGACCGCCACAAGACATGCCGCGATGGCCGCCATGCTGCTGAGCCTTGGCGTCAGCGGGGCGGATGCACAAACTGACAGCCATGACTGCGTGATCCAGCCACGCGAAATCGTGGAACTGAGCACCGGTATTCAGGGCGTCTTGATCGACCGGCCGGTCAAGCGCGGGGATATCGTCGCCGCGGGGCAAGTGGTGGCGCAGCTGGAAGACAGCCGTGAACGCTTGGCGCTGGATCGCGCAAGGATGGCTGCGGAGCGTGACGTCGAGGTCCAGTCGCGGCAGGTCGCCGCCCAGTTTCGCGCGGCAGAGCTGGCCCGGATCGAGGATCTTGCCGCACGCAACCTGACGCCCGCGATCGAGGCTGAACGCGCACGGTTGGAGTTGAGCCTTGCTGAATATGCCATCGACGCCGCGCGCATGGATCAGGCCTTTGCCCGGGCCGCCCTGCAAGAGGCCGAAGCCGATCTTGCCCGCCGCACCATCAAAAGCCCGGTCGACGGTGTGGTCACGCTGACCAGCGCCGCACCCGGCGATTTCGTCAGCGCAACGACACCGGTTTTGACGCTGGCCAAGCTCGATGTCCTGAACGTGGAGGTCTTTCTGCCGACCGACCTTTACGGCGTCCCCGTTCTGGGCGGGGCTGCGGTGGTTGTGCCGGAAGATCCGATCGGAGGCACCTTCGAGGCTGTAATCGAGACAATTGACCAGGTCTTCGATGCCGCAAGCGGAACATTTGGCGTGCGCCTGACGCTCGACAATCCGGACTATGCCTTGCCCGCCGGACTGCGCTGCACGGTGACATTCGCAGCCAACTGATCAGACCAGCGCCAGCACCCGGGGGGGGCCGCCTTTTGGCCGCATTGGGCAAAAGACTGGCGTTCTGGGTCAAGTCCGTGCGCACCGCTGTCCTTATGTCGACGGGGTTCACACGATCCAGTCACAAAGGACCCTATCATGATCGACACAAATACCGCACCGCTTGCAGCTTTCCTTCTGCGCATATCTGTCGGCCTGCTCTTTATGGCTCACGGCCTTCTGAAAGTCTTCGTCTTCACCCTGCCGGGCACTGTGGCCTTCTTTGAAAGCGTCGGCCTTCCCGGATTCCTCGCCTACGTCACCATCGTTGCCGAGGTGGCTGGTGGTCTGGCACTGATCCTCGGTATCTACACGCGTCTGGTCGCGCTGGCGCTGACGCCGATCCTGATCGGCGCAACCTTTGTCCATGCCGGCAATGGCTGGCTTTTCATCAATGAAGGCGGTGGCTGGGAATTCCCGGCCTTCTGGACCATTGCGCTGATTTCAGTCGCGCTTCTGGGGCGGGGTGGCTTGGTTCGACCTTCGCGGGCCTAGGGCAACGGACCGCTTATGACGGGCGGGGCGGGGGAAACCGCGCCCTTTCCCGTCGTCATCGGACCAAGTATGGCTTTGGCCCGAGCGCCGTCACGCACACGTTGCCACGGGCCCGCCATGACCGAACCCGACATTACGTTAGAGAGCCCCGCGGCACCGGCTCGACTGGCCGAGCTGCACGAAAACCTCGCGGCTGCGACCTTTGGATGCGACCGCATTCATATCGAGATCCAAAACGAAGGCGCCTGTCGGCTTTTTTAGCGTCTGGGCTATAAAGTGTTCGGTGCGCTGCCAAACTATGAAGGCCACAACACCCTCTATTATTTAGAGAAATCTCTAAGCTGATACGCCGGGACCCTCTTGGAAAATCGCGACAAGGAGACACTGAAATCCGCCGCCGTCGCGCTGTCGATCAGTCCAGAACGTGATAGCCCGGCGCGAGGAAGCTGTCCTTGTGCCGCACAGCGTAGGCAATCCGCGCTTCGATTGCCCACCAGCCACAGCCGTCTAGATCACTGTCCAGTTTCGCAAGCCTGCTTTCCTGAAACTGCTCAAACAGGTGACCAATTCGCGTGGCCGTGAACAGGCGGCGTTCCCCCGGCAGCAGTGTTCGCGCCTTCTCGATCCGCTCAGCCGCCAGAGGCAGATCAAACGCGCGGTAGCCTTCGGCGGCCAGCCCGAACCAATCGGGATAGTTGTAGGCTGCTTGCGCAAAGCCGCCATTCCCAACGTCAAATTCAAGCGTGCGCGCGGCGTAAAACAGCGCCACCGGGCGTGGCGCCGCGTTGAGGTCGCCCAAGTCCATCAGGTGATAGCTCAGCACGGTGTGCAGCACGTCATCAAACAGGTCGATGTCAATCTCGCCACGCTCAAAGGCTTGGAAACCCTCGGCGATGTCTTTGAACGAGGACAATTCGCGGGACATGGCGGCGCACTCAAAATAACTTGGCGCCAACACCCTAGGATGCGGAACGTGATCAGATCAATGCTGGCGTTGTCAGTCTTTTGGGCGCACGCCGACTTGGCAACCGCCTGAAAGACACGTGCTACACCGTGCAGCTGAGCCCGGCTTCGATGCCAATCAGGATGGCAAGGCCGCTGGACGCTGTGACCAGAAGAAGCGGTGAAACCCAAGGGTGCAGCGTCTCCTCCCGACGCGACCGCACGGCAAGGATCAGGGCCGTCACGGCGGTCAGCACCAGTAAGCCCATGTTGGCCAGCGACCCAAATATGCCGCCGATGCAAGCGCCCTCCGACAGGATATCCTGACTGGAGGAATAGACCGCGAAGGCAGCGACCCCAAGCTGGACCGCCGCCACGCAAGACGCCGTGAACCAAAGTTGCCGGACGTCTTCCTGGTTTGCCATCAGGGGCGCGTCAGTCGTGCAGCTTGCTCATCGCGACGGTGGCGTTGGTGCCGCCGAACCCAAAGGAATTCGACAGGACCGTGTCGAGTTTGGCCTCGGTCGTCTCGGTCACGATTTCCTCGGCGCGGATGGCCGGATCCAGCTCGTTGACGTTGATCGAGGGTGCCATGAAGCCCTTGTCCAGCATGATCAGCGAATAGATCGACTCGTGCACGCCCGCTGCACCCAGCGAGTGGCCGGTCATCGACTTCGTGGACGAGATCGGCGCGTGATCGTCGCCAAAGACGCGGCGCACGGCTTCGACCTCGGTCACGTCGCCAACCGGCGTGGAGGTGCCGTGGGCGTTGATGTAGTCCACCTTGCGATCCCCTAGGGTCGAGGCTGCCAGACGCATGGAGCGTTCGCCACCTTCGCCGGAGGGTGCCACCATGTCATAGCCGTCGGACGTCGCACCATAGCCGGTGACCTCGGCATAGATCTTGGCGCCGCGGGCTTTCGCATGCTCCAGCTCTTCCAGCACGACCATGCCGCCGCCGCCGCCGATGACGAAACCGTCGCGGGTGGCGTCAAAGGCGCGGGCCGCTTCGGTCGGGGTGTCGTTGTACTTCGAAGACATCGCGCCCATCGCGTCAAAGAGACACGACAAGGTCCAATCCACTTCTTCACCGCCACCGGCAAAGACGATGTCCTGCTTGCCCATCTGGATCTGCTCGGCGCCGTTGCCGATGCAGTGCAGCGTGGTCGAGCAGGCCGAGGTGATCGAATAGTTGATGCCCTTGATCTTGAACGGC
>CAZMKY010000018.1:0-2949 GCA_964566835.1 uncultured Rhodobacterales bacterium | reverse complement strand
GAGCTGTTCAAGGTCAAGGTGAAGGCCGTCAACACGACCATCACCAAAGGCAAGGTCAAGCGCTTCCGCGGCCAGCTGGGCAAGCGGGCTGACGTCAAGAAAGCCTACGTGACGCTCGAAGAGGGCAACACGATCGACGTGAGCACGGGTCTTTAAGGACCGGGTTCAGGTGAAAGATTAGGAAGCCCCGGTGGAGACGCCGGGGCTTTTTTCTTGAACCCGAAGTCTTTCAAAAGTCGAAGCTGAAGTCGGGATCGACAAGATTGAGGACGTTGATGTCGTCTGCTGCCAGAAGGTGTCCGCTCAACACAATCGAGGATGCGCTTCCGTAGCTGATCACGGTCGACCCATCTTGATGGCTGATTGAGAAGAGCGTCGTTTCGTTTGAAAGGAAAACAATGACGTCTTCTTCGTGGTCGAAATCCAGAATGAGATCGTGACCGTCGCCATATCCCGGATCTGCGGGATCAAAATCCGGCGGATCACCGGGGCGTGGCGCGTCAATGCCATCAGCTTGCCTCAGGAAAACAAACATATCGGCGCCATCGCCGCCAATCAGTAGGTCATCATCGACGCTGCCGTAGAGCGTGTCGTCTCCACCGGCTCCGTTCAGGGTATCCTTGCCATAGGCACCAACGAAGTAATCCTCGCCGCCACCCCCCGTCATGACGTCGTCCCAATTTGTGCCTCGAACTTCCTCTATCCCGACCAAGGTGTCAGTGTGCGTTTCAAGCTCCGTGAACTGGTTGGTGCCGGTATAGATTGTGGATGTGCCGTCAAAAACCGCCGTAAGCGAAACGCCAATGCCGTCTGTGCCGCCCGATACATCTTCGAATGAGGCGATATCGTATCCGTTACCACCGTCCAGAAAATCGCTGCCTTTGTTGGCTTGCAAATAGTCGTCGCCTTCGCCGCCGTAGACTTCATCGTTGCCGAGCCCGCCAAACAGCTCGTCGGATCCAATGCCGCCATCTAGGGTGTCGTCACCTTCCCCACCGAAAAGGCGGTCATCTCCTTCGCTCCCCAGCAAACTATCGCTACCTGATCCGCCGGTGATAAAGTCGTTGCCTTCTGCGCCATCGACAGTGTCGTCACCCAGGCCGGCCTCAATCGTGTCGTCATTTATGGTGCCGAGAAGATTGTCGTCCTTGCGCGTGCCCTTGGGCGCGCCATCGTTGTCCTTCTTTCCGCCGCCGGAGCCACCCCCGCCTTTGCCACCCTTCGCCATGACTTCCCCCAAAGTCCGTTTGAACCGGAGTATCATACAGCAAACCTGTGATTTTCCTAATATGCTGGGCTAGACACCCATCCCCCACGCCGCTATACGCCCCCTCAACACCCACCCCGGATTCGTCCGGGGTGGTGTTCTTTGGGGAAACCCAATCCAAGCCGGGGACCTTCGGGGCCCTTTACATTCGGTCTCTCTCACGGGGCCACAACATAGCAGGGCGTAGCGTCCTGTGAGCTAAACGGAAGACAGAAAGCATGGCACTCAAGTCGTACAAGCCGACGACGCCGGGCCAGCGCGGGCTGGTGCTGATCGACCGTTCGGAGCTTTGGAAAGGCCGTCCGGTCAAATCCCTCACCGAGGGTTTGACCAAGAACGGTGGCCGGAACAACACCGGACGGATCACGATGCGCCGCCGCGGCGGCGGGGCGAAGCGTCTCTATCGCATCGTTGATTTCAAGCGCACCAAGCACGACGTGACGGCAACCGTGGAACGGATCGAATATGACCCGAACCGCACCGCCTTCATCGCGCTGATCCGTTACGAAGACGGACAACAAGCCTACATCCTCGCGCCGCAGCGCCTCGCCGTTGGCGACAGCGTCGTTTCGGGCGAGAAGGTCGACATCAAGCCGGGCAACGCAATGCCGTTCCAGGGCATGCCGATCGGTACCATCGTTCACAACATCGAACTGAAGCCCGGCAAGGGTGGCCAGATCGCACGCGCCGCGGGCACCTATGCCCAGTTTGTCGGCCGCGACGGAGGCTATGCCCAGATCCGCCTGTCTTCGGGTGAACTGCGCATGGTCCGTCAGGAATGCATGGCAACGGTTGGTGCCGTGTCGAACCCCGACAACTCGAACCAGAACTTCGGTAAAGCGGGCCGCAACCGCCACAAGGGCATCCGCCCGAGCGTTCGCGGTGTCGTCATGAACCCCGTCGATCACCCCCATGGTGGTGGTGAAGGCCGGACCTCCGGTGGCCGTCACCCGGTCAGCCCGTGGGGCAAGCCGACGAAGGGCGCACGCACCCGCAACAAGAACAAGGCGTCGTCGAAGCTGATCCTTCGTTCGCGTCACGCCAAGAAGAAAAGGCGGTAAGACATGAGCCGTTCTGTTTGGAAAGGCCCCTTCGTCGACAGCTATGTCCTGAAGAAGGCTGAAAAGACCCGCGAGTCGGGCCGCAACGAGGTCATCAAGATCTGGTCGCGCCGCTCGACCATCCTGCCCCAGTTCGTGGGCCTCACCTTCGGCGTCTACAATGGCCAGAAGCACATCACGGTGAATGTCACCGAGGATATGATCGGCCAGAAGTTCGGTGAGTACTCGCCGACGCGGACCTACTACGGTCACGCCGCCGACAAGAAGGCGAAGCGCAAATGAGTAAGGCAAAGAATCCCCGCCGCGTGGCGGACAATGAGGCAATGGCTAAGACGCGTATGCTCCGCACCTCGCCTCAGAAGCTGAACCTGGTTGCGGCTCTGATCCGTGGCAAGAAGGTAGACAAGGCTCTGGCCGATCTCACCTTCTCGAAGAAGCGGATCTCGGACGACGTGAAGAAGTGCCTTCAGTCGGCCATCGCCAATGCCGAGAACAACCACAACCTCGACGTCGACGAGCTCGTCGTGGCCGAGGCCTATGTCGGCAAGAACCTGACCATGAAGCGCGGTCGCCCGCGTGCACGTGGCCGGTTTGGCCGGATCATCAAGCCGTTCTCTGAGC
>CAZMKY010000017.1:0-3456 GCA_964566835.1 uncultured Rhodobacterales bacterium | reverse complement strand
TCTGGCAACATGTCGAAATCGCCCTTCAGGATCGCCGAAGGCGCTTTGAAGCCTGAGTTCGAAGTTGGCGAGGTGAAGGCCAGCTGCTTGCCCTTGATGTCATCCACGCTTTCGATGCCCGAACCCGGGAAGGTGATGATTTCCATCTCGTAGCCGAAGTTGCCGTCCTTGGACGCCATGATCGTGAAGGGGCGGAAGCCGGCGCAGTTCACGGCCAGCGGGTTTGAACCGGTATTGAACCCTGCAATGTGCAAACGGCCCGAACGCATGGCTTCGATCTGGGCGGCGTTGTTCTGCACCGGGAAGAAGACAACATCCTTGCCGGTTTCGGCTTCAAGGTGCTCAAGAAAATCCGACCAGGCGGTCGCGTAAACCGCTGGGTCTTCAACAGGCGTATAGGCAAAGATCAGCGTGTCAGGGTCGATCTGGTCTGCGGCATCCGTGGGGATATCCGCGATCAAGTCGCCGTCGACATCACAGAAGCGATCGTCCAGATCGCCGCGCGGGCAATCCTGCGCGGATGCTGTGCCGCCCATCGAAAGTAGTGCAACGGCGGAAGCGCCAATCAACAGCTTGATGTTAAGTTTCATATTTCCCTCCAAGTGAACGGCGTTTTCGCCGCGTTTTAAGTCTTTGACGTCATTCTGTGACGTTCTTGTATAAATCCGTGACGTGATATGTGGCGGGCCTCCAAGTGGTCGAGTGACCCTGCAAGGCTGCCACGGGCATTCATTCAAACAGGATAAGTCTTCCCCGCTCGGCGGTTATCAATCGCATTTGGAAGTGCAGTCGAGTTGGCAAGCAGACCTTCACGTCGGTGATTCAGGCATTCACCAATCGTGTTGGGTTTTGCCGAATAACTCAAACATTTTTGTTGCATCAGACCAATTTGCGGTGAAGGCTTCGTGGGCGACGTCATGCGGTTTGTCGCTTTTCGCGCAATCGCATCACCCTTTGAGGAGAGGGTATGTCGCATCGAGGAGATACACCCGACACCGAAAGATCGGGTGATTGGCCGGCCAACCGGCACTTCAATAATTTCTATGGGAGGACAAACATGAAGAAACTTTCGCTTACGGCCGCCGGATCGTTGATCGCGCTTTCTGCGTCGCTCGGGGCTGCACATGCCGACAAGCTGACG
Organism: uncultured Rhodobacterales bacterium; assembly: GCA_964566835.1. Classification (GTDB taxonomy): domain Bacteria; phylum Pseudomonadota; class Alphaproteobacteria; order Rhodobacterales; family Rhodobacteraceae; genus CAZMKY01. Next base: position 2,315 of record CAZMKY010000017.1, on the reverse strand, counting down.
CTCTATTGCTCAGCTCAGGAAGACTGGTGCCAGTTGATGGCGCGCAGCTTTGAGGATGCAACGGGCATCGATGTCGACATGACGCGCAAGTCCTCGGGTGAGACCTTCGCGCAAATTCGCGCCGAGTCGTCCAATCCGAAAGGTGACGTATGGTGGGGTGGCACGGGCGACCCACATCTTCAGGCCGCAGAGGAAGGCCTGACCATGGAATATGTCTCGCCCATGCGGGATCAGTTGCACGACTGGGCCATCAGCCAAGCTGAAAGCGCCGGCAATAAGACGATTGGCATCTATTCGGGCGCATTGGGCTACGGATACAACACCGACCTTGTTGCCGCGAACAACCTACCGGAGCCGTCGTGCTGGAAAGACCTTCTCAAGCCCGAATACAAAGGGCACGTGCAGATGGCGAACCCGAATTCGTCCGGCACCGCCTACACCACATTGGCCTCGATGGTTCAGATCTTTGGTGAGGACGAGGGCTTTGAGTTCATGAAGGGCCTGCACGCCAACGTCAACCAGTACACCAAGTCGGGCTCGGCCCCGATCAAGGCGGCTGGTCGCGGTGAGAATACGATCGGCATCGTCTTCATGCATGACGCTGTGAAACAGGCTGTGTCCGGCTTCCCTGTGAAGGTCGTCGCGCCGTGCGAAGGCACTGGCTATGAGATCGGCTCGATGTCGATCATTGATGGGGCACGCAACGAAGATGAAGCCAAACAGTTCTATGACTGGGCGCTTTCGGCTGAGGCTCAGAACCTCGCGTTGCAGGTAAACGCCTTCCAAGTGCCGTCCAACATGGGCGCTGAGACGTCGGAAAGCGCACCGGATATGTCGACGATCAAGCTGATCGACTACGACTTCAAAAAGTACGGGTCGTCTGACGAGCGCAAGCGGTTGCTGCAGAAGTGGGATGAAGAGGTTTCGGTCCTGCCGCAGTAAATGAGCGACGTTGCACATCTCAGAGGCCCCGGGTCTGACCCGGGGCTTCTTCCAGGTCGCGGCCAACCGACAACCAACAAGGTGCTGCTCTTCTGGATCATCGCCGGGTGGGTCGGGTATCTCATCTTGCCCTGGTACATGGTTGAAGACGGGATCTGGTCGTTTGAATGGCTGGTTGATGGCTATCCTTTCGACGAAGACTATGCGCCCGCCGCATTTTTGATCGGTCAGGGCGAGAAGCTTTGGCTCGCGCCGTTGCTCATCCCTCTTGCACTGCCATTGCTGGTAATTGGTCGGGCCAAGTCCGATCCGCTTTATGCACGCATTCTAATTCTTGCAGGTGCCCTCGGATTTGCGTGGCTGATAGCACAAGGCTTCTCAATCGGCATCCGCGGGTTCAACTATGACTGGCTGAAAGCCGTGTTTGGTGATCCGAAGATCCGACAGTTCGGCATGGGCTATGGCGGGATGATCTGCGCATCGTCTTTCCTGTTTCTGTTGACGCAAGGAATCGCTGCGCGGGGCGCGATCAACGGGGATGTCTTCGTCGTCAGTGCAATCGGTGGCGTGATCGCAATCGTGACCACCTTCGTCTTCTTCCCGATTGCGAACATGCTGTTTTCGGCCTTCATCACTGAAGACGGCGCCTATTCCGTTTCGGTCTTTGCCTCGAAATTCTTTGATGACCGCCTTTGGGGGCTTGGATGCTTCGCGGGAGCGAAATGTGGGGCGGCCTGGAACTCGTTGTTCCTAGCGATATTGGTCGGCTTGATCACCACTGCGTTGGGCCTTTGCTTCGCGCTGGTCGTGACGCGGTCGGGCTTCCGCTACAAACGCGCCATCCGCGCGCTGACGGTTTTGCCTGTCATCACCCCGCCCTTCGTGATCGGGCTGGCGCTGATCCTGCTGTTCGGGCTTTCCGGGTCCGTTACCGTCTTTTTCGCTGATCTCTTCGGCATCCAGCCCACCCGGTGGCTGTATGGGATGCCCGGCGTGCTGATTGCTCAAACGCTCGCCTTCACGCCCATCGCCTTTCTGGTGTTGATCGGTGTGGTCGAGGGCGTTTCCCCCTCGATGGAGGAAGCTGCGCAAACTCTGCGGGCGAATCGTTGGCAAGTGTTCCGCACAGTGTCACTGCCGCTTATGCGGCCTGGTCTCGCCAACGCATTCCTCCTTGGCTTCATCGAGTCGATGGCCGACTTCGGCAATCCGCTGGTGCTTGGCGGGAACTTCGACGTGCTATCGACCGAGATTTTCTTCGCAATTGTCGGCGCACAATACGATCAGGGCCGTGCAGCCGTGCTGGCCATGGTGCTGTTGTTCTTCACCCTCTCGGCCTTCTATGCGCAGCGCGCCTGGCTTGGGAAGCGCAG
>CAZMKY010000016.1:0-2974 GCA_964566835.1 uncultured Rhodobacterales bacterium | reverse complement strand
GCGTCACGCTGAACTGCTGACCAACCTCTTCAAGCGTGTGGTCGGTGTTCATGCCGATACCAAAGCGCATGCGAAGGACACGTTCCTCGCGCGGGGTCAGGGACGCCAGCACGCGGGTCGTGGTTTCCTTCAGGTTTTCCTGAATGGCGCTGTCGAGCGGCAGGACAGCGTTCTTGTCCTCGATGAAATCGCCAAGCTGGCTGTCTTCCTCGTCGCCGATAGGCGTCTCAAGGCTGATTGGCTCCTTGGCGATCTTCATCACCTTCCGAACCTTTTCCAGCGGCATTTGCAGCTTTTCGGCCAGTTCTTCCGGTGTCGGCTCGCGGCCGATCTCGTGCAGCATCTGACGACCGGTCCGGACCAGCTTGTTGATCGTCTCGATCATGTGGACCGGAATACGGATCGTGCGCGCCTGGTCTGCAATCGAACGGGTGATGGCCTGACGGATCCACCACGTCGCGTATGTCGAGAACTTGTAGCCCCGGCGGTATTCGAACTTATCAACGGCCTTCATCAGGCCGATGTTGCCTTCCTGAATCAGGTCGAGGAACTGCAGACCGCGGTTCGTGTATTTTTTGGCAATCGAGATAACGAGGCGCAGGTTGGCTTCGACCATTTCCTTCTTGGCCTGACGCGCTTCCTTTTCGCCTTTCTGCACTTGCTGGACGATGCGGCGGAATTCAGGGATGTCGACGCCGACATACTGACCCACCTGAGCCATCTCGGCGCGAAGATCTTCGATCTTTCCGGTGGAGCGCTCCAAAAGCGTCTTCCAGCCACGACCATCCTTCTCGCCCATGCGATCAAGCCAGTTCGGGTCCAACTCATACCCGCGATACGCTTCGATGAATTCCCGACGATTGATGCGTGCCTGGTCGGCAAGCTTCACCATGTTCGAGTCGATCGACATGATGCGGCGGTTGATGCCGTAAAGCTGGTCGATAAGCGCTTCGATACGGTTGTTGTGCAGGTGAAGTTCGTTCACCAGTTCAACAATCTCAGAGCGGAGCTTCTGATAGGCCCCCTCTTCCTTGGCGCTGAAGCTGTCATCTTCGTTCAGCGTCGCCGACATGCGCATGTCTTGCATGTCAGACAGCTTGGAATAGTCGCGGGCAATCAGATCAAGCGTTTCTAGAACACGTGGCTTCAGGGCCGCTTCCATTGCGGCAAGCGACATGTTGGCCTGATCGTCTTCGTCGTCGTCATCGTCTTTCGTGATCGGGTTGCCGTCTGCATCGAGCTCGGGCTCGTCAGACTTGGCTTCCTTCTTGGTCTCAACGGCGGAGGTGTCGACGACTGTCTCTTCCTCTTCTTCACCATCCTCGCCCAGTTGGCGACCAAAGGTCGTTTCAAGGTCGATGACGTCGCGCAGAAGAATCTCTTCCGACAAAAGTTCGTCGCGCCAGATCGTGATAGCCTGGAAGGTCAGCGGGCTTTCGCAAAGCCCGGCAATCATCGTGTTCCGGCCAGCCTCGATGCGTTTGGCGATCGCGATTTCGCCCTCGCGCGACAGAAGTTCGACAGAACCCATTTCGCGCAGGTACATCCGCACAGGGTCATCCGTGCGGTCCAGTTTTTCCGTCTCTGTGGTAGAAACGGCGACTTCGCGGGACGTCGAGGCCTCAACAACTTCGCCGCCAGCCTTGCCGGAAGAAGCCTCTTCTTCCTCAGCCTCTTCGTCTTCGATGATATTGATGCCCATTTCGGACAGCATCGACATGACGTCTTCGATCTGCTCGGACGCGACTTGTTCAGGCGGCAGCACGCGGTTCAGCTGATCGTAGGTGATATAGCCTTTTTCGCGCGCATCAGCGATCATCTTCTTGACCGCTGCTTGGCTCATATCGAGGACGCCGTCGCCCTCTTGTTCGTCATTCTTGCGATCGTCGGTGTCTTTGGCAGCCATGCGGCACTCCCACGCGATTCTCTACTGATTCGCTCTCAGCCGAATCATTTAGCGCGATTTACTGATTCGCAAGCCGCGCCGTCTACTTTCACTTATCACCGGAGCATCTCAGCTACGGTCGCTTTGCCCGGTCCCTTTGGAGAAATTGATCGCTTTGATCAAGGCCTCCAGCGATTGTCTCTCTTCACGTTTCAATCGCGCTCCGTTCGGCCCAGTGTCGTATTCTGCGCGATCGTCTTGATCGCCACGCCCTGCCTGGGTCAAAGCCTCCGATGCCTGCGACAGGCGCCATGTCAGGCCCTCATCCACAAGACCTTCGACATCCTCGATCGCTTCTTCGATTTCTCGCCGTGCGCCACGCCGGGCATTCAGCTTGGCAAATTCTTCGGCCACGGTCATTTCCGCGACATCCGATCCCTCGGGGGCCCTCAGACTGGGTGAGATGCGGACATGGCGGAGCGCAAAGAGTTTTTCAAGGGCATCTCCCCCGATAACTGCTTCAATTTTTTCGCGTCCGCCGGGCCTGACCGTCAGAAGCGCATCGCAAATCTGGCGATGTTCCGGCGTGGTAGGCTCCAACCGCTCCAAGTCGCTTTCAAAGATGTCGACCAGGCGCGGCTCGTGAACGAGTGTGGCGAGGATCACCGCCTCGCGAAGCTGATCCTCAAACCGCTCACCGGCGGCAGCCAAGGCGCTGGCTTTCGCCTCCACCGTCGGACCGGCGGCGACCCCAGCCCCGCGTGCTCCAAATCCACGACGGCCCGGGGACCAAGAGTTGCCGGTCCTGCGCTCCCCGTCAAAAAGCTTACGGCGCAAGCGGTTGATTTCATCGCCATAGTGCCGCTTCAACGATGGGTCTTGCACCTTGGCGATCGCGAACCGCAGTTGGCGATCCAGCGCTGCCTTGCGCTCCGGACTATCGAAGACCTTACCTTCCGTTTCCCGCTGCCAAAGAAGCGTGACCATCGGGACAGCCTGTTCCAGTTGCTTTCGCATCGCGCCGGAACCTTCGGCGCGGATCAGATCATCCGGATCCATGCCTTCGGGCATCAGGCAAAACCGCAAGGA
>CAZMKY010000015.1:0-2039 GCA_964566835.1 uncultured Rhodobacterales bacterium | reverse complement strand
CGCAGGGTCCAGCTCGATCTGGATCGTGTCGCCATAGGTTGCCCCTTTGGCGTAGTCCTCCAGATCAATCTCGATGCTGGTCGACCCGGCCACATCCCCCGGCAGAAGCTGCAACGCGCCGTCTTCGTCAAAGGTGACACTAACGCTGTCGTACCATTCAATGGCCATCGACCCTTGTGTCACGAAGGGCCATGGCACGTCGATGGTCAGCGTCTCGGTCCCCAGATCTTCGACCAGGATGTCATAGCGGAACTGGCCCGGATTGGTCGCGGTCAGCTGGTAGTCGATGCCCCGCCCGGTGCTGTCGGGATCTGGCGTGAAGATCGCGCGGAACGTGTCGCCAAAGTCTTCGTGATCGCCGGACAGCACGTAGCCCGAATTCAGCGCCACGTAGGAACTGTCATCGGTCGCGTCGGTCTCAAGATAAACGTAGGTGCCCGTCGCGGTGACGCTGTTTTCATAGACGGCATAGTTTCCATCGGTGATGTCGATGGCCTGACCTGTGATGTCGATGGTCCAAGTTTCGCCGACTTGCAGGATGCCGTCGGCATCAATGCTTTCCACCAGCATATAGCCCGCATCGCCGGCATCCACGGTGCCAATCGCGGCGTCGGAGTCGACCAGCGTCACGCTGTCGAAATCGACCTCGCCCAGGTTTTCGACCACATAGCGCCAGCCAACAAAGCCACCGGCCAGAACACCAATGCTGTCGCCCGCGATGTCGTTGCCATTGACCGTCATCTTGTCGACCGAGATTTCAAGGTCGGTGTAGAGATCCAGACCAAAGACAATCGGGTCATGGTCGGACGAGGCGACCGGGCTTGTCGGATCGACCTGATCGAACAGCGACGGCGGCTTGACCTCAAAGAAGCGTTCCACCCCTTCTTCCAGATCGTTGTTGTAATCGAGGAATGTCGGCGCGAGAGAGTTGATGTTCCATGCCGTGGCCCCCGTCACCTGCCCGGACAGGAACTCATTGGCCAGTGCATAATCCAGCGTCCCCCATTCACCCGAGAAGCGGTAGGTGAAGGCCTCTTCGCCCTGATAGGCCGCCAGAAGGTTGGTGTAGCCTTCGCTTTCAAGGAAGGTGATCGGATCTTCAGCGGCATAGGCGTTCAGATCGCCCATGATGACATAGTCCTGATCGGCGACGCCCGTCGGGTTGGTCTCCAACCACGCTTCCAGCGCCTTGGCGGCTTCCAGGCGAGTCAACGCGCCATTGGCCTCCCCATCGCCGGTGTTGGGGTCATTGTCGACCGCGCTGCCCTTCGACTTGAAGTGGTTGTTGACGGCGGTGAAGGTCTCCATCGTCGCCAGCTCGGTAAAGGTCACGGCCAGCGCTGGGCGGTTTTCCTGCTCGAGCTGATTGATCGGATCGGTGAAGGTCAGATCGTCCAGAACGGCAATCGCCGTACCGCCCTCGGCAATCTCGACCGTCGAAGTGTCATAGAGGAAGGCCACCTTGATGGCGTCTTCACCGACATAACCTGTTGGCACATAGGCATAGGTCTTGCCTGTCTCGGCGCTCAGCCGGGCGGCCAGATCGGCGGCAGCTGCATCGTCGGCGTCATTCTCGATCTCAACCAGACCGATGACATCGGCATCCAGCGCGGCCAAAGCCGCCACGATCTTGCTGGCTTGGATTTCGAGCTCTTCGGCACTATTGGCGCCGCGTGGGTTGAGCCCGTTGGGGCCGACGCTATCCTGATTTTCAGCCGTATCCAGCGTCAGGAAATAATTCAGAACGTTGAACGTCGCGACTTTCAGATCACCGCCCACATCGTCTGGCGTGTCAGAGATTTGCACGGCATCGGTCAGTTCAGGCCGTGTGTCAGAGGCAACGACCTTGTAGTCGCCCCGGTTGAAGCCAAGAACACCGGTCAGGTTCTCGAACACATCGCCACCGGACAGACCATCATTCACATAGTCATAAGGCAAGGTGTCCGGGTTCTGCCCGTCAGAGCCATCGTCCAGAATGATCCGCTGCGCCTCCACCAGATCGGCGTTTTCCGGAAATAGAACCGGGTCCGGCGCATTGG
>CAZMKY010000014.1:0-2630 GCA_964566835.1 uncultured Rhodobacterales bacterium | reverse complement strand
TGTCACATCAGGACCCTCATGCCGATGCGGCAACGCCCGCCGATCCATGCTCGCCATAAGCGCTGGCGATCATGTGGGACGAAATCCCGCTCATCCCGCGGTTCCAAGCGGCAACCGTGGCGTCGTCCACACCGCCCGAGGTCAGCGTATCCAAAAGCGCCTGCGTGACAACGGCATAGTGCCAAGGCGCCACGCCATAGCCAACATGCCGCCGCGCCAGCGCGGACAAGGTCGGCCCCAAGGCCTCCCAGTTCCTGAGGCTGGAGATCGCCACGACCAGCGTCGCCGACAGCTTCCTGTGCTGTTCAGCCATATCGTCGGAAAACATCGGGCGCAGATCCGGCGCCAGATCAAACAGACGGGCATAGAACGCCGCCGCGACGACACTGCCATTGTCATCGAAAATCTGCTGCGTCGCTTCGATCAGGTCAATATCGCTGCTCTCAATCATGGTGTCCCTCGTCGGTCTGAATGGCCCGGCTCTACCGCCGGGGCGCATCGCGCGTGTGTCTGGTTTGTATCTGAAGTGTATCAGACCCGGACAGGTGCGGCTGCACTGACATCCGCCTTCAGATCCTGAAGGAAGCGTTCGACCACCGGATTGGACGGCGTGTTCACCCGCTGGATCGCGCCAAGCGGGCGGTGGAACTGTGGATGCGCGAAGTCCAGAAAGACCAGCTTATCTTCTAGATAGGGACTGGTCGTCTCGACCGGCATAGTTGAAATCAGATCGGTCGCCGCGACGATTTCCAACGCAGATCGGATCGAATCCGTTTCGCAGGCGATCGGCATGTGATGCACGCCAGACGCGATCATGGCCGCTTCGGTCTGCTGGCGCAGAAGGCTGCCCCGCGAATGCGCCAGCCACCGCTGCGCCATCAGGTCCTCTGCGGTGATCTGCCCCAACGTCGTCAGCGGATGGCCTGCACGGCACAGAATGGCGACGTGGTCATCAATCAGCGGCAAAAAGGCCAGTCCCGCCGCCGGATCTGCCGCGCTTTGCGGCCCAAGAACCAGGTCGATCTGGCCCCGCTCCAGCATCGCGCGCAACTGGTCGACAAGGCCACTGCGCAGTTCGACCTTGCACTGCGGGTTCTGGTCCACGAAGCGCGACAGCGTCCGTGTCAGAAACCGGCCCGAGACGATGGGCGGCGCGCCGATCCGCAGCTGGCCAGCCGCACCTTTGGCCGCGAGCGTGGCAAAGCCGCCCGCCTGTTCCTCTGCGATACGGATCGCCAGACCGCTTTGCGCCAAGCGCGCGCCAAGCTCATTCGGAACCGACCGCCGCCCGTCGCGGGTGAAGACCGGCGCGCCGATACGGTCTTCCAGCGTGCGCATGTTCCGGCTGAGCGCGGGCTGCGTCAGCCCAAGCTGATCGGAGGCGCGCTGAAAAGAGCCAGTCTCGGCGATGACAGACAGCTGCGCCAGGTGGCGGGCATCAAGTTTCATAGCATTATGATATGTATTAGATCCGACTAGTGATTATACGCAATGGATCCACTGCGCTAGGCTAATCCTCGACAAAAGGGAGGAGTTTGTCGTGAACATCACAAACCTTATGCGCGCCGCCGCCGTGGCGACCATTGCGCTTGGTCTGCCCGGTCAGGCCCTGTCCGAGATCTTCAAGGGTGAAACCGCCGGTGTCGGTGACCCGGTCCACACCATGTTCGTCACCTTCACCAATCAGGCCGGCAAAGCCGATGTCGATATCCAGGTGAACGCCGGTCAGACCCTGACCAAATCCATGCTGAAAGGCGCCAAGGGCGAAATTGACTTCTTTTCGACCGTGCCGTCGCTGGTGAACCTTATGGCAGGTCAGCAGCGTATGTACGAAAAAGTCGAAGGCGCGCCGGAACTGGCCAAGAACATCCGCGCGATTTTGGGCTTCAAGGCGGGCGCTTACCACCCCGTAACGCTTGCAGGGTCAGGAATCGAAGACTGGGCCGACCTCAAGGGCAAGACCATCTTCACCGGCCCACCCGCCGGGTCGGCTTCGGCCACGTCAGAGGCCCTGATCAAGATCATCACCGGCTATGTCGCCGGGGAAGACTATCAAGCCGTCCGCCTCAGCTGGGGCGAAGGCTATGCGGCGCTGGCCGATGGCAAGATCGACATGATGGTGCGCCCAGCCGAAATCGGGTCCGCCAATATCGAACGCTTTGGCCTCTCGGGCGAATTTCGCGTGCTGTCGATCCCGGAAGACAAGATCAACGACGCTGAAATGCAGGCGCTGTTCGGTCGTCCGGGGCGCGGGATGCTGTCGTTTGACGGCGGCGTCTATCAGGGTCAGCTGACCTCTGGCGAAATCACCGCGCTTGGCTTTACCCAGTTTATCGGCACCCATGCCGACATGTCCGAAGACGCGGTCTATGCCGCGACCAAAGCGTTCTGGGAAAACCTGGACGAAGTGCACGCCACGGCCTTCTTCCTGAAAGAAGTCACGCCCGAGACGGCGTTCACCTCCGTCAATGTGCCGCTGCATCCTGGCGCTGTGCGCTACTACGACGAAGCGGGCATCACGATCCCGGACGCCCTGCGTCCCGGGTCCTGACGCCCGTCCTCCCGGCGAAGGCGCGGGGGCAAGCCCTGCGTCTTCGTGCCGGACATCTCTGACCGAAAGTGGCCGCCAT
>CAZMKY010000013.1:0-4530 GCA_964566835.1 uncultured Rhodobacterales bacterium | reverse complement strand
CTTTCAGGCCGGACTTATTTCAGGTCCATGCCCACGCCGTTGCCGACGAATTGGGTCGTGTAGATCTTGGAGAGCTCCGGACCTTCTTTGGCGACACCCGCGGTGACCATCTTGTTGTAGAAGTCCTGCACCTTCTCGTCGGTCATGACGCCGATGCCCATTTCCAGCGCATCTCCGGAATCGACGATGCCCCATTCCTTCATCTTGCCGATGGCGTAATCGATCTTGTCCTGCGTCATTTCCGGGTTGGCGGTCTTGATCAGTTCGTTGGCGGCAGCGTTGTCGCCATAGAGATAGTTGTACCAGCCCTTGATCGATCCTTCGACGAAGCAGGTCACAGCGTCCGGATTGGTGTCGATGGTGTTCTGCATCGTCTCGATCGTCGTCGCGTAGGACGAATAGCCCGCATCCGCGATCAGGAAGACGTTCGGTGTAAAGCCGCCTTCTTTCTCAACAAGGTAGGGCTCTGACGACAGGTAGCCCTGCATGCCAACATTCGTATCAGCCAGGAACGGGGCCGGGTTGAAGGTGTAGGGCTGGCGCTGTTCGGCGGTGAAGCCGTGCTCGGCCATCATCCACTGATAGTAGGACTGGAAACCATTGTCGCCAATCAGCAGTTCAAGGTTCTTCAGGTCTTCCCAGCTGTCCGCGCTGCCCGGATGGGCGACGATGACTTGTGGGTGTTTCTGGAAGGTCGCGGCAACAGCAACCACGGGGATGTCTTCAGCGGCCGCCGAGAAGGCTTGCAGAAGATCACCGCCCATGTGGAAGTCCATGCGGCCGGCCAGCATCAGCGCCCGGTTGTTCACCTGCGGGCCACCCGGAAGGATGGTGACGCTCAGGCCGCAGGCCTCGTAGGTGCCGTCAGCGACAGACTGGTAGAAGCCACCATGTTCGGCCTGAGCCACCCAGTTCGTGCCAAAGGTGACTTCGGTCAGGTGTCCGCCTGCCATGGCCGTGCTGGCCAAAGCTGCGAAGCTGGTTGAGAGAAGAGCAGTCCGGATCATTCGATATCCTCCAGGTTGGTTTGCCGCTTTATTGACCGGTCATTGATGTATCTCCAGACGTTTGCCCGGATTTTTTGCCAGTTCAGCGAGCGTTTCGCACAAGTTTTGGTCATTTCCCAACGATTCGCACGGCTTTTTGGCGTGGTGCAGTCTTGCTTGGTGTCGCACCTGACGGCAGGCTGAGCGGCACCAGTGCCGCAAGGAGAACTCGCGATGAGCCTGAAAATGTTGGAGCCATCGGACATCGCGCCGCCGTTTGCGCGGTATGCGCACGGCGTCTCTGTCGGCCCCGGTCAGCGGCTGCTTTTCACTTCTGGCCAATTGGGGGTCGATCAAAACGGCGTCGCGCCTGAAGGCGCCGAAGATCAGGCCGATCAGTGCTTTGCCAACATCACTGCCATCCTGGCCAGCGGCGGAGGCAACCCGGGCGATGTTGTGCGGATCAATGCCTTTGTCACGGACCGCGCGCATATGGCGGGCTACATGGCGGCGCGGGATCGTTGGCTTCAGGACGTCGAGCGTCTTCCAGCCTCTACCTTGATGATCGTATCGGGCTTCACGCGGCCCGAATTCTTGGTCGAAGTGGAAGTTGTTGCCGCCGTCGCAGACAACGGCGCTTGAGGGAATGCCGGGCCGCTTCTTTCTTGAACGCCCGATCGCTGAGGTCGCCGACTGGGTAGGCGGCGATGCCAACGGCGCGAATGACCCACCGCGTCGAAACGTGTCGCCCGGCGAAGAAATCCTCGTCCTGTCGCCAGACCGTCAGCTGTCACACATGCGCTGGGGGTTGATTCCAGTGGGTCGCGTCAACGCACGCGGGCGACCGGTGATGGAGACGATCATCAACGCGCGTTCTGAAACCGTCTTTGACAAGTCTGCTTTCGACGGTGTCGGGCGCGCCATTGTGCCCGCTGATGGGGGGTACGAATGGACGGGGAAGACACGCCGCAAGACGGCATGGCGCATCGCGCGGCGTGATGGCCAGCCTTTGGCGTTTGCCGCCATTACGGATGTCTGGAACGCTCCAGGCGGTCTCATGGTGCCTCAGGTTGCAACCGTTACCTGCGAACCCAATGCCGATGTGCGCGACATCCATCATCGTATGGGTGTCATATTGGAGCCGTCACAATTTGACGTATGGCTCCACGGTAGCATTGAAGAGGCATCGGCTCTCATGGTGCCATTGCCGGATGGAACGTTGCAGGTGGAAGAAGCCTTGGATGTTGACTGGACGGCACCCTAGGCCCTTGTGAGAGACCTTTGACGCCGTTATGCTGCGTTGCAGCAATTATTGCCATTGGGGGCAGCCATGTCGTGTAAAGTGATTACCGTTGCGCAACAAAAAGGCGGGGCCGGCAAGACCACGCTTGCCGCAAATCTGGCAGTCGCCTTCGCCCGGAGCGGTAAGGCCGTCGCGCTTCTGGATACCGACCCCCAAGGCTCTCTCGGACGGTGGTTCATGACCCGCCACCAAGCCGGTGATCCGGGGATGGAGTTCTCGACCGCCAGTGCTTGGGGTGTCAGCTACGAGATTGATAAGCTGAAGAAAAACGCTGACGTCATCCTTCTGGACACGCCGCCAAAGGTGGACAGTGACCTTAAGCCTGCCTTGCGCGAAAGCGACTTGGTACTGGTTCCGGTGACGGCAAGTCACGTCGATCTCTGGGCGACAAGCGATGTGCTGGATCTGGCCGAACGCGAGAAGGCTGACGTCATGGTCGTTCTGAACCGAGCGAAAGCCGGGACCAAGGTCATGGCCGAAGTTGAGGATGCCTTAAAGGAACTTGGTGTTGCGCGCGCCAAGACAGTGATCGGGCACCGTGTGGCGTTCGCCGACACGCTTGGGCAGGGCAAGGGTGTTCTGGAACGTGGCAAGGGGGCATGGACCGCCGAGATCGAGGCGCTTTCGGCCGAAATTGCCAAGGCAGCTGGCTTCAAGCTCTAAGCGTTCGCACGGCCAATCCGACGGCAAGCGCGGCAAAGGCTGCGACCCCGATCCAACCGAAATACCAAAGCTGACCCGCCAATGCGTCTTCGGCGTAAGATGCCGCAAATCGGGTCTTGCCGTAATGCGCGAGGCCATAGCTGCTAAACGTGGCGAGTGCGGCGATGACTGCGAAGGCCCACCGCGCAGGCAATAGGGTCGCGGCGACGGCGCCAATGGGCGCACCGATCAATGCAATCTGCACATCCCAGAACGGGTGCGCGCCCAAGGCTTTCGAGACACCGCCAGCGGCCAGCGCGATGACGAGGCCGGCGGCGATCAATGGCAGTCCAACGCGAGCAAGCATGCGGTGTCCTTTCACGATAAGTGCTTCCGTTTGATCAAAAGATCATGCTTTCTTCGGCACAGCGCGAGGGGCTGTTTCAAAGGCTCTTCGGATCGTGATGACAAAGAAAGGTCGTGGGATGAGCGTCTTGGGGGTTGGGCTGGCGATGGGGATCGCGGGAACGGCGGCGATGGATGTCTGGGCTTTGGTCCTCAACCGCGCCACGGGGCAGCCCTTGCCAAACTGGGGGATGGTCGGACGGTGGTTCGGGCACCTGCCACGCGGGACAGTCTTTCACGGAGACATCGCGGCGTCTGACCGATTGGAGGGGGAGCTGCCGATTGGATGGGCGGCGCATTACGGCGTGGGTGCGCTTTATGGTGTCGTCTGGGCTTTGATCGCGGGTGCCGTCTGGCTGGCGGACCCAAGCTTCTTGCCCGTCTGGATTTTCTCGCTTCTGACGATTGCGGCAGGGTGGTTCCTGTTGCAGCCCGGCATGGGGTTGGGCTGGGCCGCGTCGAAGACGCCAAACCCTTGGAAAGTCAGAGTTTTGGGAGTTTTGGCGCACACGGCCTTTGCCCTTGGAATGTGGGCTGCGGCGGTTGTGCTTTAACGTGCCGGCGGCCAGCCAGATGCGGCCGCCGGTCCTGCGCTGACCTTAGGCCAGAGCGACGTTTTCAGCAGCTTCGCGACCGTCGCGACCAGCGGCCACGTCGAACGTGACTTTCTGGTTTTCGTTGAGCGATTCCAGACCGGAACGCTGCAGCGCGCGGATGTGAACGAAGACATCCTTGCCGCCTTCTTCAGGGGCAATGAAGCCATAACCTTTTTCGGTGTTGAACCATTTCACGGTGCCAGTGGCCATATCCGTGGTCTCCTATATTTAAATTCCGCCCACGACATGTGGCGGTCCGGCGTCGTCTAGATCGAGACTGAGGCCGGTAAAGGAGACAGTGGGTCGACAGTAGAGGTAGCGCCGCGGCGTATGACAGGTTTGGGGACGTCCGGCAAGCAAGATCGATCAGAGAATTGATCGAATTGATCAATCCCTTGGGCAGTGATGCATGGATTTGATCAGTGGAAAAAGCAGGACTGCCACCGTCCGGCCCGCCTCAGGGAGGTAAGGTGTGCAGGCGTCCGGTGACAGTCCCAAGGGTGCGCGATCAGGCGGAGGCCAGCATGGCCGCAATGCGGTCCTTCAGATGCATCCGCTCTTTGCGCATCGTGTCTTCGTGCAGTTGGTCCGTCGGCTC
>CAZMKY010000012.1:0-2113 GCA_964566835.1 uncultured Rhodobacterales bacterium | reverse complement strand
CGCTCGAGCAGACCGATAAGGTTCTGACCGGTGTCGCCCTTCATGCGGGTGGCGTCTTTGTAGGTGCGACGGAACTGCTTCTCGGTCACGTCACCGTAATAGCCCTTGAGCTTCTGCTTGGCGCGCAGCTGCAGACCGAAGTCGCTCATCTTGCTCTTGCGACGCTGACCGTGCTGGCCCGGGCCGTAGGAACGCTTGTTCACCGGAGAGTTTGGACGACCCCAGATGTTTTCGCCCATCCGGCGGTCGAGTTTGTACTTGGCGCTCTTGCGCTTAGACATAAGTCATCCTTCAAATTTGCTGGCCCACCCCAATGGTGGACATTGAACCCGGCATCGCTCCGCATGGTGTTAATCCATGCGCGGCTTCCGCTTCACCGGGGTGCGGAGCCCATTTGCGAAGGCGCGCGGATAGCAGGATTCCGCTGCGCGTCAAGTCGTTCGACGGATGAATCGCCTCTAGAAGCGACGCGTAGTCAGTGCAGCGGGTATGCCGTCAAACGAACTTCTCTGCTGATAGTTGCCGAGGTCTTGGGGGATGAAAGGGCGCGGACCTTTCTTCGGAGCATTCTCCGCCAGTTTGATCGCTTTCGTCCACTCGGCTTCGGTCAGGCAAATGCTCTTGGTCCGTTTGCGATCGAGGCAGAGGACACGCTCATCCGAAGGCGCTTCAAGTTCGGCTTGTGCTGCGGCGGATACAAAGGTCTTCTTCTTGGAAAGCCTCGCATCGTCTGCGGCAATAGGAACAAGCGGCAACATCGCGGCGGCAAGTGTCAAAAACATGATCGACCTCCTTTTATCGAAGTGAAATCATATGCTTGTGACATTGCCGCAGCATGAATGTCGCTTAACGACGCTGGTTGAACAGACGCCATTCCTCTTTGGTCTTGCAAACCTTGGTTGCCCGGCGGCTGCTTGCATCAAGCCTCACGCGGCGACAAATGCGCTTTTCTTCGACCTTGGTTTCCTTGGTCTCCACTGCTGGCGCCGCAGCTTCGGCTGGTTTGTCGGCCGTCGTTTCGGTGGTCTCCAGATCAACCTGCTCGGCATTGTCCTTTGCGCCAGCTTTGGCTTCGGGTTCGTCGGCCATAGCAGACACAGAAAGCACAGGTGCGGCCAGCAAGGCTGCCGCAAGAGCAAAACCAGTTTTCATCAATTTCCTCAGGAGATTGATTAGGGGAGAGGCATTCGTAACGGCGACTTTATGACCTGTCTACGGTCAAGAAGTCATCCTCTGCATTACGCATTCGGGCAAAATTTGGTTCCGAGTGTTTCAGATGCCGGACATGGGCACAGCGAGCACGTCATAGTGCTTACCGCGTCCGTAGATCTGCCGTTGCCCGAAACCATGTGAATGAAGCACGTCGATTATCGAGGAATTGTCACTCCAACGGTCGTCCTGCTCATAGAACAAGGCGATGATCCTGTCCGCGTGGTCGGAGCCAAGCAGTTGGCGGATCACGACTTCTTCATGACCCTCGACATCGATCTTCACGAAGATCGGAAGATCGTCTGGTAGATGCTGAGCGACTTCGTCCATCGTTGCCAGCTTGACCATGATCTGGCTGTGCTCGCCGCTCATCTGCTCTGCATGATTACCCAACGTGGCCATGCCACTGTGCGCTTTGCTCAGCGTAATGGCATGCGTCTCGGCTTTATCCGATAACCCGAAATTGAGAGCCACGCTGCGGTCCGAGAGGCCATTCAGCTCTAGATTGCGGGTCAGGCGCGCATGGGTATCCGGCACCGGATCAAGCGCGACGATCTTTTGACAGGCTGGATTTTTACCCGCGATCAGCGAGAACAAGCCCTGGTTCGCTCCGATATCGAGGAACACGAAAGGCTGATCGACTGAACCGATCAAGTCGGCGAGGTAATTGCCGTAAGTGCCATAGTGACAATAGGCGAAGGTCTTGTCTGACCAGTTCGACCACATCTTGACGCCGTAAACGCTCTGTACGGGCTGCGGGTCGGGACCAATCGCTTTTTGGATATGGCGCATTGCCCGCGCACGGACCACCCGCAAATGGCGCCACAGCATGAAGTCGCGCGCCATCCCACCTTTATCAGGTGTGGGCCATTGGGGCCGGTAGGTGCTGGCCTGATCGGCGCGG
>CAZMKY010000011.1:0-14513 GCA_964566835.1 uncultured Rhodobacterales bacterium | reverse complement strand
GCTTTGATCCTTGGCGGCGTACCCGTCTTGAGACGGCCGAGCGGTAGACCGAATTCGTCTATCCGCTCTGCAAGTTTGATCGAGGGCGCTTCCCCGAACCGTCCGCCAGCACGCGAAACGTCGCCTATATGAATAACGCCTCGCAGAAACGTTCCGGTCGTCAAGACGACAGAAACGGCAGAGATTTCACTGCCATCTGCCAATATCACGCCACCAACATCGGAACCTTTCATCATCAAATCTGTGACTTCGCCAAGAACGATGGTCAGATTCTCGGTTCCAGACAGCTCGGCCTGCATCTCCGCCTTATAAATAACGCGGTCAGCTTGTGCGCGTGGTCCTTGCACCGCCGGACCTTTGCGTCTGTTCAAAAGGCGAAACTGGATCCCCGCCTTATCCGCAACCCTGCCCATAACACCATCAAGCGCATCAATCTCGCGGACGAGATGCCCCTTACCCAAGCCACCGATGGCTGGGTTACAGGACATGGCTCCGATCCCGTCGTGAGTCAGCGTCACCAACGCGGTCCTTGCGCCGCGACGCGCAGAGGCGTGTGCAGCTTCGCTTCCGGCATGGCCGCCACCCACAACGATCACATCAAAGTCGCGGTGTTTCACGTGAAACATCCTCATTTACCTATGCAGAAGCTCGTAAAGATCTCGTCAAGCAGATCTTCGACGTCGACCCGGCCCACCAAGCTATCCAGCGCGCGGATGGCATCGCGGATCTCTTCTGCGATCAGTTCAGCGTATTCAGGCGCAGTCTCTATCCGATCATGCGCGATTCCCAAAGAGATTGCAGCACGGTCCATTGCTACCTTGTGCCGCTCCCGGATCGCTACACCGGCACCCACAGCGCGTTTTCCCAGAATATCACCAACCGCGGACACCAAAGCGTCCACACCGGCACCCGTCTTGCCAGACACCCCGCCGTTCTCCCCAGCATCGTCCTTGGCAGAAAGCACAATGTCATCTGCCCTGGGTTCCAGGATTGGCGCTTCCCCGTCGAGTACCAGGATTACGCGAAGATCGGCATCATCTGCCCGTTGCCGCGCACGCTCAATACCCAAAACCTCAACATGATCATCACTTTCGCGAAGACCAGCAGTATCCAGAAGCGTCACTGGCAGCCCGGCCAAAGACATGCGAACTTCAATAATGTCGCGCGTGGTGCCCGCCACATCAGACGTGATGGCTGCATCACGACCAGCCAGAGCGTTCAACAAAGTGGATTTTCCGGCATTTGGCGGACCGATGATCGCAACTTCGAAACCATCGCGAATACGTTCTGCAACCTGAACGCCGTCTCGTTCAGAAAGAACGCTAGTGAGTGTAGAATTGAGGAGCGTTTTGACCTCGGGATAGACATCAACCGGGACGTCTTCGTCAGCGAAATCAATTGTCGCTTCCAACAATGCTGCCGCCCGGATCAGATCACTGCGCCAGATGTTCGTCTTGGCCCCGAGCGCGCCACGAAAGACCTGCATCGCCTGACGACGTTGCGCTTCGGTTTCAGCCTCAATCAAATCGGACAAACCTTCGACCTGTGCCAGGTCAAGGCGGTCGTTCTCCAACGCCCGTCGTGTGAACTCGCCAGCTTCGGCCTGCCGTAAGCCATCCATGGACGACAGAGCCGCCAGGACGGCTGACACGATTGCGGGGGACCCATGACAGTGGAACTCCACCACGTCTTCCCCTGTGAAGCTGGCCGGTGCGTCAAAACGCAGGATCAACGCGGAATCGAGAACTTCGCCCTGGTACGTCAAATGACGAAGTGCTGGACGTTGATCATTGGGAAGACTCTCAAATGCGCGCGCAGCATCGTGAGCCTTCGGCCCAGAAACACGGATTACGGCAACGCCGGCTTTTCCCGACGCTGACCCAAGCGCAAATACTGTATCCATAATATTAACCCATTGTTTTAAAACAATAAGTTACGTGTTCATTGAATCAAAGAACTCAGAATTAGTCTTGGTCTGCTTCAACTTCGACAGCAAGAACTCAATCGCATCGGTCGTGCCCATCGGGTTCAAGATACGCCGCAAGACGAAGGTCTTAGCCAAGTCGCCCTTGTCGACAAGCAGGTCCTCTTTCCGGGTACCGGACTTGAGGATATCCATCGCCGGATAAACCCGCTTATCTGCCACCTTGCGGTCCAGAACGATTTCGCTGTTACCCGTGCCTTTGAATTCCTCGAAGATGACTTCATCCATACGGCTGCCCGTATCGATCAAGGCTGTGGCGATGATGGTCAGGCTACCACCCTCCTCGATGTTCCGCGCAGCGCCAAAAAACCGCTTCGGACGTTGAAGCGCGTTAGCATCAACACCACCCGTCAGAACTTTACCAGAAGATGGCACCGTCGTGTTGAACGCACGTCCAAGACGCGTGATCGAGTCGAGCAGGATGACAACATCACGCTTGTGTTCGACCAAACGCTTGGCCTTCTCGATCACCATCTCGGAAACCGCAACGTGACGCGTGGCGGGTTCGTCGAAGGTAGAGGAAATAACCTCACCTTTCACCGTCCGCTGCATGTCGGTGACTTCCTCGGGCCGTTCATCGATCAGGAGAACGATCAGGTAGCACTCCGGATGGTTTTCCTCGATCGACTTTGCGATGTTCTGGAGCAGGACGGTTTTACCGGTGCGCGGCGGCGCGGTAATGAGCGATCGCTGGCCTTTACCGATGGGCGCGACGAGGTCGATGATCCGGGCAGAGCGATCTTTGATGGTCGGATCTTCGATTTCCATCTGAAGGCGTTCATCAGGATAGAGCGGCGTCAGGTTATCAAAGCTGACCTTGTGACGTGCTTTCTCCGGATCTTCGAAGTTGATCGACTCGACCTTCACCAGCGCGAAATAGCGCTCATTGTCGTTCGGCTCCCGAATGACCCCTTCGACCGTGTCACCCGTCCGCAAGGACCACTGACGGATCATTTCAGGCGAAACATAGATGTCATCCGGGCCGGGCAGATAGTTCGCTTCTGGTGACCTGAGGAAGCCAAAGCCGTCCTGCAGAACCTCAAGAACGCCATCCCCGCCGATGATCCAGTCCTCGTCGGCGCGTTCCTTCAGGATCGAGAACATCATCTCGCCCTTGCGCATCGTGGACGCGTTTTCGATTTCCAGTTCTTCGGCCAGATCAACAAGCTCTTTCGGAGACTTGGATTTCAGCTCTGCAAGGTTGAGACGATCGTTGCTCATTCAAACACCAATGACCGGGCCTTGAGGCCACGCAGTCTTTTCAGGAAATGGGAGTCATACGCAGACAGGACGCCTGCAGCGAGAAGAGTTAGAGAGGTGCGCGTCTTTCGTCAAGCCGGGCGGGCTATGACAGAGATAACGATCACCAGCAGAAGAAGGGTCGGGACCTCGTTCATCATCCGAAAGTGGCGGCCCGACTTCGTAGATGTTCCAGCCGCAAATTCCTTACGACGTGCCGCACACCACATATGAAACCACGTCATGGCCAGAACGGACGCCGCTTTTGTCCAGGGCCAGATCGCCCCCCAGTCAACGATGCCCGGTGTGCCCACCAGGGCGAGGCCGAAGATCCAACTGGCGATCATCGCCGGATTCATGATCACACGAAGAAGCTTCATCTCCATCGTCTGGAAGAGAGCATGCGTGTCCCCTTCCTGTCCGACTTTCTCTGCATGATAGACAAACAGACGTGGCAGGTAGAACAAGCCAGCCATCCAGGCGATGATTGAGATCACGTGCAGTGACTTGGTCCATGGATAGAGCGTGATCAGAAGATCGGTCATGAGTTCACCCGGTTGGTCTTCCCTTCCTTAAATAAAGAAAAAGAAAAGAAAGGAAGTGGTTTTGGTAGGGGGCGTGGATAAGTCGAATTCTTCAGTTACACACGGAGTTTTCCCAAGCGCCAAGCAGAGTGGATAAATCCAGAACACACATCTGATGAGGCATAAAATCACAGAATTTCAGACATTTAGACTTCTCAATCCTATGGAAAACCTGTTGATCGAACCGTTGAACTTCCAAACGGGGAAGAGTTTCAACAGGACACTTTTGAACTTATCAGCCGTGGACAAAAGACCGCGAAGAAACCTTGAGAAATCCGAGATCTCTTGAAGACTGGACCGAAGGGTCGTTTATGCCCAAAGCGTGCACGGTCTTCCCGTGTGTTGATCAACAAGGTTGTCCACATGAATGAACCTATCATCCTTGCGTCCGGCTCTGCGATACGTCGCGAGATGCTGTCGCGTGCAGGTCTGAATTTTGACGTGGAACCCGGACGCGTGGACGAAGATGCGGTGAAGGCCGCGTTGTTGGCGGAAGAAGCCAAGCCCCGCGACATCGCCGATGCGCTCGCTGAACTCAAGGCGCGCAAGATCAGTGAAAAGCGCCCCGGCAGACTGGTCATAGGTTGCGATCAGGTTTTGGATTTTCAAGGGCAACTCTTGTCGAAACCGAAAAATCCTGATGACGCGATGGAACAACTTACGTCGATGTCCGGCAACAGGCACATGCTTCTGTCCGCAGCCGTTATCTGCGAAGACGGCAAGCCAATCTGGCGTCACGTTGGAACTGTCCGGCTTCACATGAGAACGTTAAGTCAGGATTTCATCGCGGATTACGTGTCTCGAAACTGGGACGAGATTCGTCACACCGTCGGCTGCTACCAGCTGGAGGCAGAAGGTGTCCGGCTCTTTACCCGGATCGAAGGCGATCACTTCAATGTTCTTGGTCTGCCTTTGCTTGAGCTCTTGTCCTACCTGACGCTCAGAGGCACTTTGCAATCATGACGAACAAGATCCCTCTGGCCGGCGTCATCGGTGCGCCGATTTCTCATTCCAAGTCACCGCGGCTGCATGGTCACTGGCTGCGACGCTATGGGATAAAGGGACACTATATCCCGATGGAGATTGCATCTGGCGATCTGCCGGACGTTCTGAAGACCCTTCCCAAGGCGGGCTTCGTGGGCCTGAACGTCACTATTCCACACAAAGAGCATGTTTTGTCATTGGCGGATGTCGTGACGGATCGGGCAGCACTGATGGGCGCCGCAAACACCTTGACGTGGCGCGCGGATGGCAAACTTCAGGCGGACAACACGGACGGCCAAGGTTTCATCGACAATATTCGCGAAAATGCACCGGAATGGTCAGCCTCGGATGGGCCAGTTGCCGTTATCGGCGCCGGAGGTGCCGCACGCGCTGTTGTGGCCGCCCTTCTGGAAGCAGGTGCGCCAGAGATCCGGATATCCAACAGAACCAAAACCCGTGCAGAAGCGCTGCGGCAGGAATTCGGGACAAAACTGACCGTCGTCGACTGGGTGCAGGCCGGCAACATGTTTGATGGCGCTGCCACGGTCGTGAACGCAAGTTCGCTTGGGATGGTCGGCCGACCCGAAATGCGTCTGCCCCTTGATGCGCTCTCGAAAGACGCATTGGTGACCGATTTGGTCTATACACCATTGGAAACGGGACTTCTGAGTGTCGCAAAAGAGAAGGGTTGCCGGACTGTCGATGGCGTTGGAATGCTTCTGTACCAAGCTGCCCCGGGGTTCGAGAGATGGTTTGGCGTCCGTCCGGAAATTGATGAAGAGGTCAGGCAAATCGTTCTGAGATGATGAAGCGACCGATCATACTTGGCATCACCGGGTCCATCGGAACCGGGAAGTCGACAACGTCTGAGATGTTTCGGGACGAAGGTGTCCCGGTGTGGGATGCCGACGCGGCCGTTCACAGGCTTTATGCAAAGGGCGGCAAGGCTGTTCCCAGTATAGAGAGGTTGAAACCCGATGCGATCATCGATGGCGCTGTCGACCGGGGTGTCTTGTCTGCATGGGTTCAGGAAGATCCCGATGCGCTCAAGCAGATCGAAACGGTCGTGCACCCTTGGCTGACAGCTGACCGGGCGCAATTTCTGCAGGAAACGGATGCAGACATCATCGGCTTCGACATCCCTCTTCTATTCGAGACCGGCGCGGATTCATTGGCAGATGCGATTGTGGTCGTGACAATAGACCTTGAAGAGCAACGCCGCCGTGTTCTGGCGAGGCCGGGCATGTCACCCGAGAAGTTCGAGATGATCCTTGAACGGCAGATCCCGGATGCCGTTAAGCGCAAAAAGGCAGATTTCGTGATTGAGACGATTAGCCTTGAGGCCGCCCGTGCAGCGGTAAAGGATGTTGTCAGGCAGCTGAAGGGGCAGCTTTCCGATGCGTGAAATCGTGCTTGATACGGAAACCACGGGTTTCGATCCGGAAAGCGGGGATCGGATTGTCGAAATCGGTGCCGTTGAGCTGCAAGGCCACGTCCCGACCGGGCGAACCTACCACCAGTATATCAACCCTGAGCGCTCCATGCCCGAAGAAGCCTTCGCCGTGCATGGTCTGGGTGATGAGTTCTTGGCCGACAAACCGGTCTTCAAGGCAATCGCACAGGACTTTGTCGATTTCATTGGGGACGCAAAACTTGTCATCCATAACGCCGCGTTCGACATCAAGTTTCTGAACGCAGAACTCGGCTGGGTCGGATTTCCCAAGATCCCGTGGGAACAAGCGGTCGACACCCTCGCCATTGCCAAGAAGAAGTTCCCGGGATCCCCGGCAAGCCTCGACGCGCTTTGCCGACGCTACGGCATCGACAACTCTTCCCGCACGCTGCACGGGGCCCTTCTGGATAGTGAAATCCTGGCAGAGGTCTACTTGGAAATGATTGGCGGTCGCCAACCGGATTTCGGCTTGGCAACACCTGTTCCAGGATCTTCGGGCGGGAACGCGGCATCGACGTGGCGGGCGACGGCACGCCCGGACCCGCTTCCATCACGGATCACGGACGAAGAACGCGCCGCCCATAGCCAATTCATCGACAAAATGGGCGACGCGTCAGTTTGGTCTAAGTTCAGCTGACCGGCGTGTCGGCAGCAGCAGCTTGTTTTTGTTGCTGGGCCAAAAGGTTCTGGCGGTAGAGCTGAACGAAATCGATATTGTCGAGGTTCAGCGGCGGGAAGCCACCATCGCGCGTTACGTCCGATACGATGCGACGCACAAACGGGAACGTCATGCGCGGGCACTCGATCAGAAGGAACGGGTGCATCTGCTCGTCAGGTACGTTCTCGATGTGGAAGATGCCGCCATACTCAATCTCAAGAACGAAAAGGGTCTGATCACCCGCCTTGTTCTTGGACGTGATGTTGTACTTGGAAATGACTTCGTACTGATTGTCCGTCGCGCGCTTCTTGGCGTCGAGCGCAACCTGCACCTGAATGTCCGGCTGAACCTCTCCTTCAACCGGCTTGCGGCTAAGGATGTTTTCAAAGGACATGTCACGGATGAACTGTCCCAGAACCTTCATCTGGGGTGGGGTCGGGGCTTGTGGTGCGGCACCGTTTTCTTCGGCCATGCTGTTTTGCTCCAAAGGCAATGAATTTAAGTCGAAGCCCGTCTAACAGAGCCCGGGTAGGGTCTCAATGGCGTGTCCACCCTGACGGGCCTTCCTCGTGACGTGTGACATCTTCGTATTCGCCATCGATGACAGAATCCCCGCGCGGGCGCTCTGCCGGATTGGGTGCCTGGCCATACGTGACCGATTGAAATGTCACGCGTTCTCGAATGAACCGATAGACTTTTCCGCGGATGCCGGGAACGAGCAGTGCGAAACCGACCGCATCAGTGAAGAAACCGGGCGTCAGCAGCAGTGCGCCTGAAAACAGAATCATGGCGCCATGTGCCAATGGTTCTGTCGGGTCATCGAGGTTTTCGAAGGATCCTCTCACCTGCCCCAACACCGCGGCACCTTGAGATCTGACCAGCATCGTGCCGGCAATGGCCGTCAAAATGACGATCGCAAGCGTCCAACCCAGACCAATCGCGCCGCCCACTTGTATGAACAAGGCGATCTCGATCAGCGGTACGATCATAAAGAGCAGTAGTAATCTCATTTGATGTCCTCTTGGTCGCAGGTCGGTGAGTAGACTTGCCACCACCGACGACATACATATGTGCCCTGTATCGCTGAAACCAAACAGGTGCGTGTCTAGGACCATGAATACTCTTGTACAAATCCTCGTATTGCTCGGGATTGCCGTTTTCCTGATCCTCAGACTTCGCAGTGTGTTGGGCACCCGCGAAGGGTTTGAGAAGCCACCCCTGACCGACGCGCCGGACGCCCCTGCCCGGCGTACGCGTCCGGAGTTCGATGTAATCGAAGGCGGACCTGACCGCGACATCACCGATCATGTCGAAGATGGATCCGACTCCGCCAAGGCCTTGGCCGCCATGAAAATGGCCGAACCCGGTTTCTCGGTTTCGGAATTTCTCGAAGGCGCGCGTGGCGCGTACGAGATGATCCTGATGGCATTTGAGAACGGTGACCTTGATCCGGTGAAGTCGTTCCTTGCCCCAGAAGTCTATGAGACGCTGCAGTCGGTTATCGATCAGCGGGCGGATCAGGGTCTTGTTGTTGAAGCTGACTTCGTAGGTGTTCGCGAAGTCGCGCTGAAGGAAGCGGCCTTTGACCGCTCGACCAGCGAAGGCGACGTCACCGTCCGCTTTGTCGGTGAGATGACGTCTGTCGTGCGCAACCTGGAAGGCGAAGTCGTCGAAGGCAATCCGACCGAGATCAAGCGTCAGAAAGATGTCTGGACGTTCTCGCGTAAAATGGGTGCCGATGATCCAAACTGGCAACTGGTCGCCACAGGAGGCTGATCCAGATGCCGCGCCAAAGGCCACGCGGCCTTCGGCCCGACGAAAAAGAACTTTGGAGTCGCGTGGCCGAAACCGCGACTCCGCTTCACCGGCCAGCAAAACCGGTGGCCTCGCCTTCAGAGGAAGCTTCGGAAAAGCCGACTCCTCCAGCGCGAAAAGAACCAATCCCAAGTTTTCAAATCGGGTCAAAAGCTGCGACATCACCCGCCGCTTTGCCGCAGCCAGCCGCACCGCCGCTTCGCATGGACAAGCGCGCGTTTGACAAGATGAAGCGCGGAAAATCCAAACCCGAAGGCAGGATTGATCTGCACGGCAAGACGGCGGACGCCGCACGCGCGGCTTTGACGGCCTATGTCTTGTCAGCGGCTGCAGATGGCAAACGTCTGATTCTTGTCATTACCGGCAAAGGGCGCGGGAAAGATGACACCGGGATCATTCCCGAACGACGCGGCGTTCTACGCCAGTCCCTACCCCATTGGGTTTCGACGCCGCCACTCTCTTCCGTCGTGCTGCAAGCGACGCCAGCGCACCAACGTCACGGTGGGTCAGGCGCGTTCTACCTTTATCTCAGACGCATGCGGTAACCGCGGTTCTGCTTTCCTTACGCCAAGCCACACCATCAATGCAGCGACAACGAAATAGACCGCTATCCCGGTGCATTGCTCGGGGAACGAATATCCCAGATCGATCAGCACGCCTGAAATTCCAGGTCCAATTGCAGACCCGAAAACCATGATGCTGGTCGACACGGCCTTGATTGCACCGATGTACCGGGTGCCGAAGAATTCAGACCAAAAGGCGGCGGGAAGCGTGGCCTGAAATCCGGCCCCTATGCCAAAAACCATGAAGCCCACACCTGCCATCCACAGGCTGTCCGCCAGACCGAGGATGAGGAAAGACACTGCAAACGGCAAAAGATACAACTTGCTGATACCGCTCGACCCGAAGCGGTCGATCAATTGGCCCGAAATCAGCGTCGTGCAGACGGACACCGCCGTCAGCAAGGGGATCAGCGCGAAGTAGTCGATCAGATCCCAGCCTTTGACGTCTGCAATGTGAACTTGTTGAAAGAACAGCGACGTGCCCCATGCGGGTGGACCCAGAAGCATCGGCATCAGCATCCAGAACAGGGGCGACGTCACCACATCCTTACGCGTCCAGTGGCGGCCATCCATCCCGACGGCATTTGTCTCGGTCGCGATGGATTGTGGTGTGCGCTCTTGCGACAAAAGCCAAAGAAGCAGCGGAATGATCAGAAGGACAGGCAATGCAGCCAGCATCCAGATTGTCCGCCAGTCGATCCGCTCCAACAGTGCAGCAGACAGAATGGGCAAAAGCGATTGCCCGATCGCAAAACCCATCGCAGATATGGAAAGGGCCAGGCCGCGACGGGCCACGAACCAACGGGCCATTGCCGTGATCGCCAGTTGGCTGGTCATGCCTTGCCCGAACAGCCGCAGCGCGAAAACGATCAGCGCCAACCCTGCGACTGACGTGTTCAAACCCATCAGAATGCAGAGTGCCGCGAGTGTTGGAAGCACGATCAGGGCAAGCGACCTGACACGGAATGTATCCGTCAGCGCACCGGCCCAAAGCATGACCAACGCAGAAATGGTCGTCGATAGCGTATAGATCAGCCCCCATTCGCCGTCGCTCAGCGCGAATTCTGCCATGATCTGACCGGCGAAGATGGCGATGAAATAGGTCTGTCCGTAGGACGACGTCAGCGACAGAAGACCGCCGGAGAGCAGAAACCGAGCATTGTCGCGGAGGAAGGACGCAAGGGACATGCGCCCTTCCTCTGCCGATTTTTGGCTATTGGGAAGTGCCTAAAGCATATAGCGGGACATGTCCGACTGAGCTGAGAGCGAGCCCAGGTTCTCTTTCACGAAGGCGGCGTCAATCGTGACGCTGTCGCCCGCCCGATCAGAGGCCGTGAAGGACAGATCCTCAAATATGCGCTCCAGCACGGTGTATAGGCGCCGAGCACCGATATTCTCAACAGTTTGGTTCACTTCAGCCGCGACGCGCGCAAGTTCGGCGATCCCGTCTTCGGTGAACGTGACTGTCACGTCTTCCGTTCCCATCAGGGCTGTGTATTGCCGCGTCAAAGCATTGTCGGTTTCGGTCAGAATACGAACGAAATCCTCTTCGGTCAGGGCCCGCAGATTCACGCGGATCGGCAAACGCCCCTGCAGTTCCGGCAGAAGATCCGAAGGCTTGGCCACGTGGAACGCGCCAGACGCGATAAAGAGAATGTGGTCGGTTTTGACTGCGCCATACTTCGTCGACACCGTGGTGCCTTCGATCAGGGGCAGCAAGTCGCGCTGAACGCCTTCGCGGCTGACATCCGCGCCCCGCGTGTCAGAGCGTGCGGTGACCTTGTCGATCTCGTCAAGGAAAACGATGCCTCCCTGCTCTGCCGCGATCAGCGCTGACTTTGTTACGCTTTCGTCATCCAGAAGCTTGTCAGCCTCTTCCGAGATCAGGACTTCATAGCTTGCCGCGACCGTCATCTTCTTGCGAACGGTTCGTCCCGGGAAGCCTTTGCCAAAGAGCGCACCAAGATCGAAGGCGCCGCCGCCTTGACCCGGCGGCATACCAGGAATCTCCATGCCCTGCAGCGGGTTCGAGGTGTCGCGAAGCTCCAGGTCGATGATGGTATTGTCCAACTCACCACGCTTTAGCTTGTCGCGGAACATCTCCTTCGTCTGTTCCCTTGCTCCGTCGCCCGCTACGGCCGCGATCACCCGATCCTCTGCCGCCTTCTGCGCTTGGGCTTTCACATCCTCTCGCATCAACTCGCGGGTCATTGTGATCGAGGCTTCGACCAGATCACGTACGATCTGCTCAACATCGCGACCGACATAGCCGACTTCGGTGAACTTCGTGGCTTCAACTTTGAGAAAGGGTGCGCGGGCCAGTTTGGCCAAACGGCGCGAAATCTCGGTTTTGCCGACACCGGTCGGCCCGATCATCAGAATGTTCTTCGGGTAGACTTCGTCTTTCAGATCATCCGACAGCTGTTTGCGCCGCCAACGATTACGCAGCGCCACGGCAACTGCACGCTTCGCGTCTTTCTGGCCAACAATAAAGCGGTCCAGTTCGGATACGATTTCACGAGGGGTCAGTTCGGTCATGCGGTGATCTTCTCCACCGTAAGGTTTCCGTTGGTGTAAACGCAGATATCGGCGGCAATTGCCATTGCGCGACGTGCAACGTCTTCGGCTGTCAGGTCGCTGTCCATCATGCCGCGCGCGGCGGCCAGCGCGAAGTTGCCGCCAGATCCGATGGCGGCCACGTCATGCTCTGGTTCCAGCACATCGCCTGCGCCTGTCACGACATAAAGCGCTTGGCCATCGGTCACGATCAGCATCGCTTCGAGTTTCTGCAAGTACTTGTCCGTCCGCCAATCCTTGGCCAGCTCAACACAAGCGCGCTGAAGTTGGCCCGGCGTCGCCTCCAGTTTGGCTTCCAGACGCTCCAACAAAGCGAACGCATCGGCTGTCGAGCCAGCAAAGCCAGCAACAATGTCGGTGCCACCGGGGGAAAGACGCCGAACCTTCCGCGCGGTCCCTTTGATTACGGTCTGGCCAAGGCTGACTTGGCCATCGCCGGCAACGACGATGTCTCCACCCTTGCGCACGCCAATGATCGTTGTGCCGTGCCAACCGGGGAATTCATTTTCGGACATGGATGTCTCCATCTTTGACCTGCGCTATATGCTGATCGACGAGTCAAACTACAAGCGGACATGCTGTGAAAGCCTTGCCGATCTACTTAGAGCCTTGGGCGGCAAAGCGTGCGAAAACAGGAAAATTTCGTTTCGTCGCGCTCTTGATGCGTGCTGCAGAAGGACTTGGCTATAAATCAGAGATCGTGGCGTATGACCCGTTGGCGTCCTTGGCGTTGGATCCTGACGACGAGACGCCCGCGCTCTATTGGCGCATGCGCCCTGCGACGAAGGGCGGGCGCGTTTTTCGAGAAGCTTGGCAAGCGCCCTATTGGCGGATTGAGCGATCTTATGAGCGCTGGGCGTGGCAGATCGCGATGTCGGAGTTTGATGAAGGCGCAGTTGGCAGGTCGGAAGCCAAAGCTTTCTGCCGCCGGTTGAGAGACCGCTACGATCTTCATCAGGCTCAGGGCAATGCAACCATAGTCGCGTTGCAGGCCGACATTCTGCGTCACCGATCTTTTCAAACCATGGCGCCCATCGACATGATCCGGGATGTCGCCGCCAAGGTTGATGGCCCAATACGCATCGTCACGCATCCAAATGTCGACCCGACCGAAGAAGAACGCGCGGCACTTCTTCGCGTTACCACCGATCCTCGGATCACACTTCATAAAGGGCCAACGCAACCGTTTCTGCCGGACGGAAAGGCGTTCGTGACCCAGAATTCCACCACTGCCCTGCCCGCATGGCTGTCCGGATTGCCAGTCACGCTTTACGCGAAATCGGACTTTCATCACATCAACGCCCCGCTTGGGTCGTCGGTTTCTTCAAAGCGGATCGAAGCCTACGTTTACTGGTTTCTCAGCCAGCATGTGATCCGCGCGGGCCAGCGCGATGTCATCGATCAGATCCGCAATCGACTGGTGACCTTGGGGTTTTGACATGAAAAAGGGCGCCAAAAGGCGCCCCTATCATGAGTTGATCCTTCAGGATCAGATCGATCCGTCGATCCAGTCTTTCAGCGCTGCCTTCGGTGCGGCGCCCGTCTTGTTGGACACGACCTGGCCATCCTTAAAAAGGAACAAGGCCGGGATGCCACGAACACCCATCTGGGCCGGGCTGTTCGGGTTTTCGTCTACGTTGACTTTGGCAATTTTTACTTTGCCGTCGTACTCGGCCGAAAGCTCTTCCAAAGCCGGGCCGATCATCTTGCAGGGGCCACACCACTCGGCCCAAAAATCTACCACAACCGGAACGTCCGAATTACGGACTTCGGCTTCGAAGGTGTCGTCGGTCACGGCAACGGTTGCCATTGGAGCCTCCTTGGCTTGTCAGTCGGAGAGCGAACGTAGGTGCCTCTCTGCCATGCGTCAAGATGATGTGGCACGGGCCAACGCCTCCCTCACGATACTGTGCGGAAGCTCTGTTGTCGTTGTGTTCGCAGTCCACAACAAAATCAGCCGGATAGCGCGATCCGGGAAGATGGATTCTGCCATTTCAAGATACGCCCCCATCTGCCTGAGTAACCCTTCTGGCACGTCTTCGGCACGGTCTGGCACGTCTCGATTCGTCTTGTAGTCGATGATCGTCACGCTTTCTGCCCCGACGATCAGGCGATCGACGGTCCCGGCATACTGGATGCCGGGCACGGATGAGGGCGCCGTCAGTTCTGCCTCTACCAGCGCGTCAGCCGTGAAGAACGGCGCAAATCCGGAATGCTTGATCGTGCGACTTGCTTCCCCAAGCAGATCGGCAGCGTCCAATCCGTTTTCCGTTGCAACCGCTTCAGCAATGTCTGCCCAAGTTTCTGGATCCAATTCAGGCAGGATCTCTAAAAGCGTGTGAATTGCAGTTCCACGTGTCGTGCTATCAGGGTCTGCCTCAGCGCCCGGTATGGTCTTCGCGCCGCCAAGATCTGAAGGCGAACGCAGCGCGAGGCTTGGATGGAAGGGCGCTGCGTCAGTGAAGTTTGGTCTCTCGACAGAAGGCATCTGAGGCGCAGGGTCGTCTACCGTGGGCGGGGTTGTCCAATCTCCGCTTTCGAGCCGCAGCCCCTGCCCGTCTGCGAACGGTTGATCCTTTGCGCCGGCTGTCTTCAAGCCTGCTTCGACGCTTTCATACCAGGATCCTTTGATCTCGTTCTTCTTCGCAGCGCCGCA
>CAZMKY010000010.1:0-15984 GCA_964566835.1 uncultured Rhodobacterales bacterium | reverse complement strand
TGGTCCTTGGCACCGGACCTGATTCCGTCGCCGCCGAATTGCCAAGCCGTCCGGGCTTTGAGATCGGTGTGATCGCAGGTGACCAGTCGCTGAACCCTGTCTACTCGGCGCTGATCGACGGCCCGGATGACGGCAAGGTTTCTGTCGCGTCCACCCGCCTGCCCGGCCTGAAAGATCATATCGTTCTGCCTGTCACGCACACCTTCATCATGAACGACCCTCTGGTCATCCGGCAGACGCTGGAGTTCCTGCGAACCGGCTTTTTTGATGCAGACCTGAGCTATGCAACACTTCTGCTGGAACTGGTCGACTAGCCCTCCAGACGGCAGGCCTGCCAAAAGGAAACCAACCGCAGATCAGACCTTGCAACGGACCGGGCAGACAACGTAAGAGAAGCGCGGCGCCGGTTTAGCTCAGCTGGTAGAGCAACGGTTTTGTAAACCGTGGGTCGGGGGTTCGAGTCCCTCAACCGGCACCACTTCCCATTCGCCTGGAAGATCAAGCCTCGGACGTCTGAAAGTCGATGTGCAAATGGTTGCCGTCAGGGTCCCAGACATTGAAGGCGACCAGTCCGATGGATGCGATTTCGGACTTGCGAAAGGTTTCCCCCCGCGCGGTCAGACGGGCTTCGAACGTGGTTGCGCCTTCCGCGCGAAATGCCACGTGTTCCATTTTCAGCGGCGCCTCGGACCCGACCGAGCCGTCGTCTTCGACTTCGATCAGGTGCACGGCCGCGACATCGCCCGCATAAAGCCACGCGCCCGCAAAGCCGAAGTCGGGGCGCGGGCCGGACATCAAGCCCAGCACGGTCTCATACCACTCTACCATTTCGGCCAGACGGGTCGTGCGCAGGTTGACGTGATCCAGTCGCTGAATGTGCATAACCGTATTTCCTTCGTGCGCGGTATCAGCGCGCCCGGATCATCGAACGCGCCAAGAATACGACCGCAGACAGACTGACCAGAATGACCAATAGCCCCGAAGGAGCCGCATCGGCGATCTTTTCCAGTGATGCCTGCTCATAGGCTCTGGTGGCAAGCGTGTCGAAGTTGAAAGGCCTGAGAAGCAGTGTCGCTGGCAGTTCCTTCACGCAGTCCACAAAGACCAGAAGCAATGCCGTCGCGATAGAGCCACGGATCATTGGCACGTAAACCCGGCGCAGCGTGCCACCCGCCGTTTGCCCAAGCGCCCTTGCCGCCATCGAAAGCGAAGGTGAGATACGGTCCATCGCAGCATCGGCGGCCCCTTGGGCAATCGCGAAGAACCGGACCGAATAGGCATAGACCAAGGCCGCGACCCCACCGGTCAAGATCAGGCCGGGATCAAAGCCGGTGATTGCAAGGATCGTGTCGGCCAAGGCGTTGTCGAATGTCGCCAAGGGCAGAAGGATCCCAATGCCCAGAACCGCCCCTGGCGCAGCATAGCCGATCGTTGTGACCGGCAGAAGCCGCTTTGGCGTCATCCGGCCCGAAAGCCGGACGCCGTAGACCAAGAAGAGCGCGGCCGTGACCGTGACAAGTGCTGCGGTGCCACCTACCAGAACCGTGTTCCAAAGGGCTTCGGCCAAATCGCCGTCAATCCAGCGATCAGGCTTGGTCAAGGCATGGTGACCAAGGACTGTGACAGGCATTGCAAAGCCAAGAAGCGGTGGCAGGCTGGCAAGGCTCGGCACGATCCAGCGGGACGCGCCGGTCAGCTCGATACGCGTGATGGGACGATCATGCCGCGCGGTTCGGTGCACTTGCCGTCCCTTTCGAGACACCTTCTCGATCACCACTAGAAGCAAGATCATGCTGAGGATGACAGTTGCGATCTGCGCCGCGCCGCCCGCATTTCCGGCCTCCAGCCACACGGTGAAGATGCCCGTGGTCAGGGTCTGGACACCGAAATAGTCGACGGTGCCGAAGTCATTGACCGTCTCCATCATCACGATCGCTGTGCCGGCGGCGACGGCAGGACGGGCCAGCGGGACGCCCACGCGGAAGAACCTTCGGGAAGGTCCTGCCCCCAAGGCGCGGGCAACTTCGTAGACGGCACCGCTTTGTTCCCGAAAGCCCGCGCGGGCCAGAAGATAGACGTATGGATAAAGCGACGCGGTCAGAACGAACATCGCGCCGCCCATCGAACGGATATGCGGAAAGTAATAGTCCGAGGCGTTCGCCCAGCCAAAAATCTCGCGAAGCGCGGTTTGCAACGGGCCGGCGTATTCCAGAAAATCGACCAGCGCATAGGCGCCCAGATAACCCGGAACCGCCAACGGCAGCAAAAGCGCCCATTCCAACACGCGGCGGCCCGGAAACTGATACATCGTGATCACCCACGCGCCGAGCGTTCCGATCACGGCAGAGCCGCCACCGACAGCAAGCATGAGCATGACCGTATTCGACAGATAGCGCGGCAGCGTGGTCGAGATCAGGTGCGGCCAGATATTGTCTTCGGGCCAAAGCGCGATCCAGAGGATCGCAACGATTGGCAAAAGGACGAGGGCCGCCAGAACGGCTGCCCCCAGCGTCCAGCGGTCAATACGGCGGACACGCTCTGCCCCGCTAACTTGACTAATTTGCTCAACCATCCGGGCCGGGGTTAAGCAAAAGCGGTTTCCCTGTAAAGCCGGGCTTCGCTATCAGGGACAAAAGGACCACGTTTTCAAAGATCACCCTGATGCAGATCCTGTTCCATCTTGGCGCGCACGAGACCGACGGCGGCTTGCTGATCCGGTCGCTTCTGAAGAACCGCGCGGCCTTGGCCGAGGCCGGGATTGTCGTGCCGGGGCCAGGGCGCTACCGCGACCTTTTGCGCGAAGTGTCCACCGGTCTCCGGGGGCAGACGGCCAGTGTCGAGACGACCGAGATGCTGCTGGATGCCATGACGGAAGACGATCGCGCCGAACGGCTGGTCCTGTCGAACGAAAACTTCATCTGCCGCCCCACCGTGGCGGTCAACAAGGACGGGCTTTACCCGAAAGCGCACAAAGCCGCTTGGCTGTCGTCGCTCTTTCCCGGACATGCATGCGAATTCGCACTGGCGCTCAGCAACCCGGCCACCTTCATTCCAAAGATCCTGAGACGACAGGACCCGTCCGGCGAAAGCTGGGGCGAACGTCTGGCGGATATGAACCTGATGGATTTCGGGTGGTCCGACGTCGTGGCCCGCATTCGCGCCGTGGCGCCCGAGGTGCCCATGGTGGTTTGGTGCGACGAAGACACGCCGCTTCTTTGGGGCGATCTTCTGGCCGAAATGGCGGGGATAGAAGACGGACCGTTGCTTGACGGCGCTTTGGACCGGGTGCGGCCACTTCTGTCAGCGCCGGATCTTGCCGCCCTGACGGACCTCTTGGCCGCACGAGGCGATGCAACGCCATCAGAGCGCCGCCGGATCATGGCAGGGTTTCTGGATGCCTATGCGAACGCGGATGCCGTCGTTGAAGAAATCGACCTGCCGGGTTGGACCGAAGAGACGGTCGCCATGCTGACGGCCGGCTACGAAGGCGATCTGGAAGATATCGAGGCGATGGACGGCGTCAGAGTTCTGACGCCGTAGCCTTTCGCCCGTCGGCTCACATGCCGAGGGCGGATTTGTACATGTCGAGCACCGCTTCTTCTTCGGCGATGTCGTCGGGTTCGCGCTTTCGCAGCGCGATCACCTTGCGCATGACCTTGGTGTCGTAGCCGCGCCCCTTGGCTTCGGCCATGACTTCCTTCTGCTGCTCGGCGATGTCTTTCTTCTCGGCTTCCAAGCGTTCGAACCGCTCGATGAACTGGCGCAATTCGTCCGCCGTGACGCGGTAGCTGTCGGGTGTGCCGCCCTGATCGACGTCGCTCATGATATGTGCCTCCTGATGCTTTGGCTTGGGGTTACCCTTGGCCTGCCGGGCCTTCAAGGGGTTGCCGGGCGCAAGTTGACGGTTTAGGCGACGGGCGACGTATCAAGCGACGAATGAGGGTGCAGGATGGACTGGCTGGTTATTGGCGGCGCGGGTCTGACACTGGTCGGTGTATTGATGCTGGTCTGGTGCATCATCATTGCCATGCGGGCCCGTCGGGCGGGTCTGGATGACGAGGCGCTGAAGGCACGGCTGCAAGGGGTGGTCGCCCTTAACCTCGGCGCGCTTGCCGTTTCGGCCATTGGCCTGATGGCCGTCGTTGTCGGGCTATTTCTAGGCTGAAGCGGCCTATCCGTCGTTCAGATCGGCGAAAGACTTACCGTTCGATTGCAGCTCGCCCAGCAAGGGATGCGGGCCCGGCAATACGCCAGACGCCTCGGCCAGCGCTTTGAGCCGTGCCCGGATTTTCGCCAGACCGACAAGGTCTGCAGACTTCATCACACCGCCCGCGCGGCGCGACAGGCCAAGTCCGTGGACGGACAGAAGATCGACATGGACAGGTCGCGGCAGCGCCCCTTCGGCGACCACGGCTGCACCGACATTGGCCATCGCCGCAATCAGGCTGAGCCGGATTTCGTCCGCCTTGATGACCCGGGGCGAGATCCCCTTGCGGGCCCGGAGCGCGTCAACCATTTGCGCAACGTCTTCGTCGTGCTGCATCTTTCCAGCGACATAGGCGTAATAGCCCCGGCCAACGGCCCGGCCCTTCCGGCCTTGCGCCGCCAGCACCCGGTCCAGTCCAAGGGATGCACCGGGGTCGGAGGTCTTGGGCGACGGCGCAATGATACCGCGCACGTCACGCGCTGCGAAGGTGCCAAGCGGCAGCCCCCAGTCCTGGGCGACACCGTCGATCTGCGCGATGGAGGCGCCCTGCTCCAACAGGTGATCCGCGGTTGCGTGCAGCGCGGACATCATGCGCGCCCCCACTCCGCGGCAGTTCGGGCCGGTCATGATCGGCAGCCGGCGCATCCGTGTCAGAACGTTGATCACTGTGCCCAAGGCCAAGGGATCTGCTTGCTGTCCGGCGGTCACTTCGACCGCCCGGCGGTCTGCGGTTTCACCGAAAAACCGGACAGCGACAACATCAGAAGGGCGCGACGTGATGGCCGCAATCGCATCGGGGCCCACTTGGGTCGAGCCAGTCACGAGAACGGCCCCCGGCTTCATGAACCGGTCCAGATCGGCAATCAGCGATTTCGATGCAGCGCCACGAGGGTTCACCACGTCAAACACCAGATCGGCTGCCCCCAGCGTCCGAAAGCCGGACACGGCGTGCATCCGGTCGAGCACGGCTTCCGAGGCGGCTTCGCTCAGGCGGCCCTTTGCGACCAGCGCATCGAAGTGTTCGATCACGCGGATGACGCCTGCTTCAAGAGCCTCTTCGTCGCTTTCGGCCACTGTGACGTCAAAGCCGGCCTCCAGCGCCGCGATGGCAAGGCCCGGTGCTGCGCCCCGCACGCCGGCGATCCCGATCCGCGAAACGGGCCGCGATTTGGGCTTCACGGTGCGTTGCATACGTGCAGCGGCACGCTCGGCCTTGTCGATGTGGCTGAGGGCACGCGCGTGATCCGACGACCAGAGGTCTTCGAACGCCACCTCCTGCATATTTCGGAAGATTTCATCCGGGACGATGCGCCCCGCCTCGACGCATTCGATGATGCGCTCCGGCGCTTCGATCGGCGCAGCCTTGGCGCGGGCGCGATGCAGCGCCACGGCTTTCAGAAAATCACCCCCGGCTTCGCGCAGACCATTCCGCGCGATGTCGCCGGAGCCGTTCAGTTGGTCCAAAAACTGGATCGCTGCGGTCGCGGCATCACCCTCAAATGTCAGGTCCAGCAAACCGATCTTCTGCGCATCGGGCGCCCTGATCGGCTTGCCACCCAAAAGGAGCCGCAGGGCCCGGTCCGCACCGATGAGTTTCGGCAAACGCTTCGCCGCCCCCGCAACTGGCGGCAGACCGACCATCACGTCGGGAAACCCGATCTTGGCACTGGCTTCCGCGACACGGTAACGGCAGGCCAAGGCGATCTCTGCCCCGGCGGCAAGGCACAAGCCCTCAATCGCGGCGACGGTGGGGAAAGGCAGTTCGGCGATGCGGTCGGCCAGAAGGGCCATTTCGCCAACCCTGTCAGCGCCCGCCAGATCGGCATGATCGGCGCCTGCAGCAAAGCGACCGCCGGTGCCTTTAACGACCAGCGCAGTGACGTCGTCCCGCTTGGACAATCGATCCAGGTCCGAGGCAAAGGTGCGGAGCGTGTCGGACGTTATCCGACCGTCATCCGCCAAAGCGAGGCGCACGACCGCTACGCGTCCGCGCAGTTCCGGCTCGTTGCTGCCATCCATGTCAATTCCTGCCCAAAATTCTTTGAGCCAGTTTCTACGCCATTGGGGGTCTGGCGCAAGTGCAAGGCGCGGTCTTAGACCGGAAGATTATCCCAAGGGTCGTCCTGATCGGCTGGCTGGCGCGCATAGACCTTGCGCGGTGGCGTGTTCGATGCGCCAAGGCGCCGACGCAGTTCGGCT
This sequence comes from uncultured Rhodobacterales bacterium, assembly GCA_964566835.1. GTDB lineage: Bacteria > Pseudomonadota > Alphaproteobacteria > Rhodobacterales > Rhodobacteraceae > CAZMKY01. Next base: position 9,578 of record CAZMKY010000010.1, on the reverse strand, counting down.
TTGATATCATCGACCCGGCTTGGATCGCTGAGCAGCTTGTCGACCATGCGATCGACGTCATCGGGAAATTGAATGGGGGCGTTCAAGTCTTTCACGTTTCGGTTCCTCCCGTTGGGCTAATGGCCCTTGTCCTTTGAATATGCGCGGCCCTTTGCAACGTCACCATGACAGACCGGGATCAAAATTCGCAAAAAATGAGACCGCTTCAAAAAGTGGCACGTCTTGCCTGCTCTGCCGAAGAGAAAGGCAGGCCCTCGGCGTCAGACCTTGGCGCAGAATTGTTCGTAAAGCACCTTGAGCACAGGCATGATGCGCGGATCGGCCACGCTGTAGCGCACGACGCGCCCGTCGCGTTCTGCCCGTACAAGGCCTTCAGACCTTAGGCGCGCCAGTTGCTGCGACACATAGGCTTGCCCCAGATCCAGCGCCTGTTCCAACTCGCCCACGCTTTTTTCGCCCGGGACAAGTTGACAAAGCAACAATAGGCGTGACGGGTTTGACAATGCTTTCAGGCAGTTAGCTGCCTCTTCGGCGGCTGCTGCCATCGCTGTTTGCGATATCTCGATTTCTGCTTCAACGTACACGGTATCAGTTTCCACTCTTGGAACATTCAAGTTTTAATATATGTTCTTCATAAATATGTGTTACTATATATCATGGGCCAAAGGAGACGACAATGAATCCCGAAGTCACAGCCTTCTTCGATGACGCAACGAACACAATTTCCTACGTCATCCGCGACCCGGACGGGCACGCGGCGGCGATTGTCGACAGCGTATTGGACTTTGATTACGCCTCCGGGCGGACGGATACAGCGTCGGCGGACAAGATCATCGATTTCGTCGAAGCCAATGACCTGCGCATCGAATGGATTCTAGAGACGCATGTGCATGCCGACCATTTGTCAGCGGCGCCCTACCTGCAAGAGCGTTTGGGCGGCAAGATCGGCATCGGCAAGAACATTACCTTGGTGCAGGACACCTTCGGGAAGGTCTTCAACGAAGGCACCGCCTTCCAGCGCGATGGATCCCAATTCGATGCTCTTTGGGACGAAGGTGACAGTTTCCATATCGGGCAAATGCGCGCCGACGTGTTGTTCACACCGGGACATACGCCCGCGTGTATGACCTATGTCGTCGCGGATGCAGCATTTGTGGGCGACACATTGTTCATGCCCGACTTTGGAACGGCCCGCTGCGATTTCCCCGGCGGATCGGCAGAAACCCTGTTCAACAGCGTTCAGAAGATCTTGTCCTTGCCGGATGAGACGCGAATTTTCGTGGGCCACGACTACAAGGCGCCAGGCCGCGATGAATACGCATGGGAAAGCACCGTCGGCGAGCAGAAGGCCAAGAACGTCCATGTCGGTGGCGGAACAACCCAGAAGGACTTCGTTGAAATGCGAGAGACGCGGGATGCCACCCTGGCGATGCCCAAACTGATTGTTCCCTCACTGCAAGTGAACATGCGTGCAGGCAATATGCCGGAGCCCGATGAAGAAGGTGACGTCTTCCTCAAAGTGCCGGTGAACAAGCTTTAGGAGAGAGTGCATGCCAGCAGATTGGCTATGGGGCCTTTTCGGAGGTCTTCTTATTGGTAGTGCCGGGGCGATCTATCTGCTCGTCAATGGTCGGGTCATGGGCGCGTCTGGCATTCTGGGCGGCGTGCTTGACGGATCGGCCCGCGATACGATGAAGGAGCGTCTGGCCTTTATCGCGGGTCTGGTCATCGTCCCCGCGATTGCCGTTTTTCTGGTTGGCGGGGCTGAGACGCATGTGACCCAGAACCTGTCGATCGTTGCTATCGCGGGCCTGTTGGTCGGCGTCGGGACGCGCATCGCCAATGGCTGCACCTCGGGCCACGGCGTCTGCGGAATCTCGCGCCTATCGCTTCGCGGGATCGTGGCGACGGTGTTCTACATTGGCGCTGGCGGTCTGACAGTTGTTCTCTTCCGTCACATGTGGGGTGTGATCTGATGCGCTATCTGACTGCCGCGCTTTCTGGTGCCGTATTTGGCATTGGCCTCTGGCTGAGTGGGATGACGGACACCCGAAAGGTCCAGGGCTGGCTTGATGTCTTTGGCGACTGGGACCCGACCTTGGCCTTTGTCATGGGCGGTGCCATCGTTCCGATGGCCATCGCCTGGCAGATTGCCGCCCGTCGGAAAGCCCCGGCCTTGGGCGGCGACTTCCCTGCCCCGCCAGAGCCGCGTCTGGGGCGCAACCTTGTCATCGGCTCGGTTCTTTTCGGGATGGGTTGGGGGCTTGCTGGTCTTTGCCCGGGACCCGCCATGGCGTCGCTCAGCTGGGGTGGCACGGGGGGCCTAGTCTTCCTTGTGGCGATGGGGGTCGGCATGGCAGCAGCGCCGCCACTGAAAGCGCGCATGGCGGAGGCCGTCTGATGGTGAACTGGTTGACCGAAGATTTCGGTGCAGCGCCGCAATTAATGCCGGACGATATCCCTGCACTGGTTGCCGAAGGTGTTACGACGGTCATTTGCAACCGACCCGACGCCGAAGTTCCGCCGGATGTGTCTTCCGAAGCGATGCGGGCCGCGGTGGAGGCGGCAGGGCTGACCTTCGTCGACAACCCCTACACGGCCGGGATGCCATCGCTGGAACAGATCGAGTTGCAGGGATCGAGCACCGGCAAAACCGTTGCATATTGCGCATCCGGCACAAGGTCGACGATCCTTTGGATGCTGTCAGAGGCCAAAGAACGTCCGGTGGACGAGATCCTCGATCGTGCGGCCAGTGCAGGATACCAGTTGGGCGGACTGAGGGGCGCGATAGAGAGCATGTCCGAACGCTGACCCACGCTAGTCCAAACCACCGTCATCGTCATCTTCTATGTCTGCAGGCTCCGGCGGGGGTTGCGCCTTGCGGGGTGGTTTGATGCGAACCGCGCGACGACGTTCCAGTTTTCCGAGCTTGCCGAATGCAATGATTTCGCCCGTATCGGTGATCAATCTGAGGGTGTTCAGGGCGTCTTCCGGCAGTGGCAGCACCTGCCCGACTTCCAGCGCGCCCACCTCGTCGATGCCTTGAGGCAAACGGGCAAGAATGGCCTGCAACGGGGTCGTCACCGCCTCCAGATGTCGGCGAAGCGTTTCGTGTTGCGATGGGCCGGTCTGGTTGCTGGTGACGATGATTTCCGGGCACGCCACGACAAGGCGGCCCTGCCGCGCGCCACCGCCCATCGCCAGTGAAACGGTCAGCGTTCTGAAGTGACCATCGTCCAAAGTCAGGCGCGCGGCCCGGACATCCGGAATACGGGGCCCCATGGCGGCGCGCCCTGGCATCGGCAGGTGATCTTGCACAGCCGACACCCAATCGGCCAGCGTTGGGCGGGCTATGATCCCATCGGTCGTCGTTGGCACGCGATCTTCACGCGTGGAGCCCAACACGCGCCCCAACATCTGCACTTCGATCAGCGCGGCAAGAAGCATCGGGTCGGCGCTGACCAATCCGACTGGCCCATTCATCGCGGTAAACACGAACATCAGGTCGTTGTCGCTGAGATGCCCCACGAGTTTTTCCCGCGCCAGATAGTCGAGCGCGACAGACACGACTTCGACTTCCAACCCCAATCGGTCTTCGGATCTGCGTGGCAATTCCTCGCGGCACACACGTTCCAACGGGGTTTGCGCCGTCCACGTCGACCGTGGTGGCGCCAGTTTCCTTTTCAGCGGACGCTCTTGTTCGGCGGTGTCTGACACGCGCGTCACCCCGGGACTGAGTTCAGAGATCTCTCTTCCACGCAGTCTGGACGAAAAGGGTTACCGAAGACTTGCTGCGGGCATGTCGCCCTTTACTCGGCCGCCGCAGCTTCGGGCGCCGATCGCGGAAGCGTCACGCGGAAAGCCGCGCCGCCTTGCCCCGGCAGGTAGCCGATATCGCCACCGAGTCGTGCCATGATCTCGCGGCAGATCGCCAGACCAAGGCCGGCCCCGCCAGCCGCCGTGCTGTCCGAGAGACGCGAAAACTTTTCGAATATGACGTCGGCGGCCTCGGGTGGCAGGCCACTGCCATTGTCGATCAGGTCGACGGCATGGCGTCCGCCACCAAGGTCTCGGACCTTGATGTCCAAGGTCGGTTCGGGCGCGTCGCAATATTTCCGTGCGTTGGCGATCAGGTTGATGAAGACCTGCGCCAGCCTGTCACTGTCCGTGTAGAGCACGACGTCCTCTTCAGGGCGCATGCGGCGGATCTTGATCGCGGGATGCGCATCCGTCGCCTGAATGGCGCGGTCAAGAATGGCCTCGATTGTATCTTCGCGCGGGTTCAAAACGACCTGCCCGTTCTCAAGAACCGACAGGTCCAGAAGATCGTCCAGAAGACGGGTCAGGCGGATGGCCTCGTCGTGGATGATGCTGCTCATCCTTTGGCGATCCTCGGCTGCCATGTCGTCATCGCTCATCAGGATCTCGCTGAACGCCCGGATAGACGTCATGGGCGTGCGCAGTTCATGGCTGATTTGGCTAAGGAAGCCGTCCTTCTGAACCGACAGCGTCAGGAGCTTCTGGTTGGCTTCCTGCAACTGACGCGCGGTTCGGCCCAGCTCAGCCGATTTGGCTTCAAGCTGGCTGGAGTATTCGAGGATCTGCTGCGCTTCATCGGCGACCCGCATCAGGTCTTCGACGGAAACCGAAGTACCGCCTGCGATCTGGGCCAGCATCGCGTGGGCCGTGGCCGCGCCGACGGAACCGGACAGCTTGCGTTCAAGGCGTTCAAGGAAGTCTGGCGTCACATCGGGCAGATAGCCGCCCTTGCCCTGATTGCGGGCCTCGGCCTCGAACAGGTTCTGCGCTTCGAGCGAGCCGAGGATGCGCTGCGCCATGAGCAGAAGGTCTTCTGCTTCGGCGGCTGTGCCGGTCCAGCCGCGTGCGGATTCCGACAGGCGGAAGACGTTCACGATGGCCGCGCCTTGCACGCGTTCCAGGGGGTTCGGGAAAGACAAGAGCGAGCCGATGCAGAAGGCCCCGGTGTTCAAGAGCATCGACCAGAACACGGCGTGGACCAGCGGGTCCATGCCTTCGATCCCGAACAGCGCATGTGGTCTGAGCAGTCCGAGCCCGAAGGGACCCTCGGCGAAGACGGCAGCGGTCAGTGGTCCTGCCTCGCCGAAAGACGGCAGGAAGGACGTCCAGGCCCAGACGACGAAGCCGGTCATCACGCCGGCCGCCGCACCGATGCGCGTGGCCCCCCGCCAGAAGATGCCGCCGATCAGGGCAGGCAGCACCTGAACCACGCCAGTGAACGAGATGAGACCGATCGCAGCAAGGGCGGAGCCGCCGCCGGACAGGCGGAAGTAGAGATAGCCAAGTGCCAGAACCGCGGCGATGGACAGCCTGCGCGACAGAATGACGACTTCGCGCACGTCGCCCGAAACCGTCGCCCCGCCCGATGCGCGTCTGAGCCAGATCGGCATGACGATATGGTTCGAGACCATCGTCGCCAGCGCAAGCGCCGCGACAATCACCATGGATGTCGCCGACGAGAATCCGCCGAGGAATGCCAACGTCGCAAGGCCTTCGCGGCCATATTCCAAAGGGAGCGTCAGCACGAAGAGGTCGGGGTTTGCCCCGCCCGGCATGACGGCCAGTCCGACCACGGCGATCGGCACGACGAAGAGGCTCATCAGGAACAAGTAGGCCGGAAAGGCCCAGCTTGCGGTGGCAAGGTGACGTTCGTCGGAGTTCTCGACCACCATAACGTGGAACATGCGCGGCAAGCAGAGAAACGCCGCCCCTGCCAGAAAGATCAGCGTGACCCAGCGATCCGGTTGGAGCGACCACGTCTCGATCGGAGAGGCTTCGATCGCGCGCAGGATATCGCCCGGCCCGCCCGCGACGCCCCAGACGACAAAGATACCCACCGACAGAAGTGCGATCAGCTTGACCACGGCCTCGATGGCGATGGCCATCACGACGCCCGTGTGACGTTCGTTCACGTCCAATTGGCGGGTGCCAAAGACAATCGTGAAAAGCGCAAGGCCGGCCGCAACGACAAGAGCGGTCGAGTTCAGACCTGCGGCAGCATCGGTAACCTGAGGCTGGAAGACGGCAAAACTGAGCGTCACGGATTGAAGCTGAAGCGCGATGTATGGGGTTGTGCCGATAACGGCGAGGATGGTGACCAGCCCGCCAAGGGGCGCGGATTTGCCATAGCGCGCCGAGATCAGGTCGGCGACGGACGTGATCCTCTGGCTTCGTCCGATCCGCACGAGTTTTCGAAGAAGAACCCACCACGCCAGCATGACCAGTGTCGGGCCGAGATAGATCGTCACGAATTCCAGCCCTGAACGCGCGGCATATCCGACGGCGCCATAAAACGTCCAAGCGGTACAATAGACCGACAGTGACAGCGTGTAGATCATGGGCGATCGGAGCCACGCCGCGTTGCCCTTGTGGCCCACGCGTTCAACCGCGAAGGCCACGACAAATAGGAAAACGACGTAGACGAGGCAGATCAGGACAAGCGCGTTGAACGACAGCATTGCGCTACCCCTCGTCCAGATCCTGCGGTGCGTCGGAGCCCTCGACGCGCGCCGAAAGGCGTCTGACAACCACCGCCATCAGGACGATCAACAACGCCCAGACCGTAAAGAGGAAGATGAGGCCGCCAGCGGTTCGCGCTGCGTCGGACCAGAGCACCGGCAGGACAAAGAGAATGATACCCAAGACCGGGACAAGCCGTGCTGCATCCCCAAGCCGCCGACGGCGGTAGCTTTGGCGGGCGAGGAAAAGGGGCTCAGCCGGTTGGCGGCTCATTGGCCCGTCAGCTCTCGGACCGAAGCCAGCACTTCCGCGTTGGAGAAGGGCTTGGTCATAAAGCGGCTGGCACCGATTTCGACCGCGCGTTCGCGGTCTTTCTTCTGGCCGCGCGCGGTGAGCATCAAAACCGGCGTCTGGCCGAGATCGGCGTCTGACCTGAGGTCGCTCAGGATATCGAAGCCCGAACGGTTGGGCAGCATGACGTCCAGAATGATGATGTCGGGCTTCCGTTCGCGCACGGCATCCATCGCCGTGGACCCATCGGAATGTGTGTCCACGCGCCATCCGTCTCGCGACAGAATGAACCGGATGGCCTCAATGATGTTCGGCTCATCCTCGATCAGCAGGACCCTTCCGGTCATCGCCGATCTCTCCTCCCTTACGGGGCGTTGCCCCTTGTTGTTGGACATGACTATTGCCGAAGCCAGTCAGGCTGTCAAAAGGATGCCGCAAGGGTCAGAGGCCCTCTCCCAGAATGGAGGGTTCGCGCCGCGCCGCGCAGTCGGCGCGCGGACAAATGCGGCAGGACGTGCCGACGGCTCGTGCCGTTTCGGCATCCGCCCCTTCCTGCGGCAAGAGCAGCATCGTGGCCTCGACCACGGCCGGCCCATCGAAGCCGTCCGGATGACCTGCCATCGAGATCGCATAGGCCATATAGCGCCGGGCCTCTGCGCCCGGCAGCTCGACCAGCATGCGGATCGGCGTCAGCGGACGCTGGAGCGCCTCGAACAGCGGCCAAAGCGGACAGGTCGCGCCGAAGCGCGGCACGTCAAATCCGTCTGCCGGTTTCCTGAAAGTCAGTGTGCCGGACCCGTCGCAGATCACCAACGCGCCGTTGCCCCTGAGGCCGATGCGCCGAAGCGCTGTGGCCAGATCCGTACCGAAGTGTCGGGCGACCGCGGCGGGGTCCGGGCCCGAAGCCTGCATCATCTGGTCCAACTCAGCCGCTGGAATGCTTTGTGCGTCTTCCAGGTAGCGCTTCAGCCAGCGCCGGGCGAGTGCGCGTCCGCCCACGGTTGCCAGCCCGGCCCCTTCCAGCACGCTGTCGAGATCCGGCGGTAGGGCGCGCTCCAAGGATGGCACCTGCCAGTCGGTATCGGTCAGCCACGCCTCAAGCTCTTCCAACGGGGTCAAGGCTGCCGGCGTCATCTGGTCTTCATCGGCATCCAGATACCGCACCAAGGAGCCTGCCGCCTCGGCCAGCCGTTGGCTGTCCTCATAAAGGTTCCGGTGAAATCGGGTCTGCCATTCCGGATCGACGTCGCCGTCACTCAGGATGCCACTGGTGGATCGGATGGCCGTCGCGGTCGAGAGCACATCGTGCATGGCCGCACCGAGCAGTGGGTCATGCGTCAGTCTGTTGTTCAGAATTTCGACCAAACGGTCCAACTGCTGAATGCGTTGGCCTTGGGCTTCGATGACCTTGGCCCATCCCGGAAACCGATCCGCGAAGTCTTCGGCGCGAGAGACTTCGGCACCGGCGTTTGCATGCGCAGCAGACGCCGCTTCCAAAGCGGTCGTCAGTGCCCCGCCAGCCCCCTGCGACAAGGCGCCGGGATCGGTCTCCAACGCGCGCGCCAACGCCGCCAGAAGCCCGCCGCCGATTCTCCTGCGGTTGTGTTCAATGAGGTTGAGGTAGCTGGCCGAAATGTCGCAGGCCTTTGCAAGATCTGCCTGTTTCAGCCCCAGATCCAGCCTGCGCGCCCTGATCCGGCTGCCTGTCAGCTCTGAAATCGACATCGAAAAATCACCTTCGGAACAGCCTCATGAAGCATTAATGGAAAATTACTTTACAAATTGCTGCAGCGCAATGTCGATCAATTTACAAAAAAAATGTTTCGTGCCAGCGCGTTGTTGAAAAATTTTCTTACTCCCGGCGATAATGTCCTCACCTTGTAAAAGGGTTCGGCTTTGGCGCGGGGAGGCGCAACAGCCCAACGCATCGCAAAGCCGATGTTCCAAACGGGAGGACTATATGACCAAATCCAACTTTTCCCGCCGGGGTCTTCTGAAGACGGGCGCTGCCGCTGGCGGCGCGCTTGCCGTTCCGACGATCTTCACCGGCGCGAGCTGGGCCGGAAGCCACACCGGCTTCACCAATGCGCCGCAGGGCGACACGGTGACGCTGGGCTTCAACGTGCCCCAGACCGGACCTTATGCTGACGAGGGTGCAGACGAACTGCGCGCTTATGAGCTGGCGGTCGAGCACCTGAACGGCGGTGGCGACGGCGGGATGATCCCGACGTTCTCGTCCAAGACGCTGGAAGGCAACGGCATCCTCGGCAAGAAGGTCGAGTATGTGACGGGCGACACGCAGACCAAGTCTGACGCCGCACGCGCATCGGCACGTTCGATGATCGAAAAAGACGGCGCCGTGATGATCACGGGTGGTTCGTCCTCGGGTGTGGCTGTTGCTGTGCAGGCGCTCTGCCAAGAAGCCGGCATCATCTTCATGGCTGGCCTGACGCACTCCAACGACACGACGGGTAAGGACCGGAAAGCCAACGGCTTCCGTCACTTCTTCAACTCCTACATGTCCGGTGCAGCTCTCGCACCCGTGCTGGCGAATGCCTATGGCACCGACCGCAAGGCCTATCACCTGACGGCGGACTACAACTGGGGCTACACCACCGAAGAAGCGGTGAAAACCTCGACCGAAGCGATGGGTTGGGAGACCGTGAACGCGGTGAAGACACCGCTGACACAGACGGACTTCTCCTCCTACATCGCGCCGGTGCTGCAATCGGGCGCCGATACGCTGGTTCTCAACCACTATGGCGGCAACATGGTCAACTCGCTGACCA
>CAZMKY010000009.1:0-1974 GCA_964566835.1 uncultured Rhodobacterales bacterium | reverse complement strand
ACGCGCCCTTTGCGTTTTCGCCCGACCTCGCCTATATCGCCGTTCTGATCCCAAGAGGCGAAGCCATGTCTGCTACAGCACCTGTCACGCAGGACGTTCTGACCATTCCGCGCAAGCTGCCGGACGGACCGACCAACCTTGTCGGTCTGACCCGCGAAGGCCTGCGCGCGGCTTTGATTGCGGCTGGCACGCCTGAAAAGCAGGCCAAGATGCGGACGGGCCAGATCTGGCAGTGGATATACCACTGGGGCGTGCGTGATTTTGCCCAGATGACGAACCTCTCCAAGGCGTATCGCGCTGAACTGGCCGAGCATTTCGTGGTCGAGGTGCCGGAAGTGGTCAGCCGCCATGTCAGCGCCGACGGCACCCGCAAGTATTTGGTCCGGATTGCAGGCGGACACGAGGTCGAGGTCGTCTATATCCCCGAGACGGACCGTGGCACGCTTTGCGTGTCCAGTCAGGTGGGCTGCACGCTGACCTGTTCATTCTGTCACACTGGCACGCAAAAGCTGGTGCGGAACCTGACGGCGGGCGAAATCGTGGGACAGATCATGGTGGCCCGCGACGATCTGGACGAATGGCCAGAACCCGGCACTGGCACAGGCGATGCAGGCCCCCGCCTTTTGTCGAACATCGTCCTGATGGGCATGGGTGAGCCTTTGTACAACTTCGAAGGTGTTCGCGACGCGATGCAGATCGCAATGGACGGCGAAGGCATCAGCTTGTCTCGCCGCCGCATCACGCTGTCCACCAGCGGTGTCGTGCCCGAGATCGCCCGCACCGCGGAAGAAATCGGCTGCATGCTGGCTGTCAGCTTCCACGCCACCACGGACGAGGTCCGCGACAAGCTGGTTCCGATCAATAAGAAATGGAACATCGCAGAGCTTCTGGATGCGCTTCGCGCCTATCCGAAACTGTCAAATTCAGAGCGTATCACGTTCGAATACGTCATGCTGAAGGACGTCAATGACAGTGACGAGGATGCGCGCCGGCTGGTCAAGCTGATCAAGGGCATCCCGGCCAAGATCAACCTGATCCCCTTCAACGAATGGCCGGGCGCGCCTTATGAGCGCTCGGATTGGGAACGCATTCAGGCATTTGCCGATATCGTCCACAAGGCCGGCTATGCCTCGCCCATTCGCACGCCACGCGGCGAAGACATCATGGCAGCCTGCGGTCAGTTGAAATCGGCCACGGAACGGGCGCGCAAAAGCCGTGCCCAGATCGCAGCCGAAGCGGGTCTGGGCTAGGCTTCAGCTTTTCAGCTTGCCGACAATCCAAAGCAGGATCACCGCGCCCAGCGTGGCGATGATGATGCTTCCGATGAACCCGGACGCCGTCAGACCGACAATCCCGCCAAGCCAGCCGCCGATCATGCCGCCAACGATCCCGACGAGGATGTTCATCAACAAGCCCTGATCCTTGTTCATGAACCGCGACGCCAACCATCCGGCAACGCCACCGATAAAGAGCCACACCAAGAAACCCATTCGACCACTCCTTTGAACGCTAGGGGCCAGACAAGCCGAGGTGTCGCCAATTGGCAAGCGGTCAAGGCGGAACCCGGCTGACCGAAGGCGCGTTTCGCCCTCAAGTAAACGTAACGAGGAGGACGCAATGTCCAAGCATTACAGCGAAGGCACCAAGGTAGAGTGGGACTGGGGCAATGGCACCGCCACGGGCGAAGTGGCCAAGAAGTACACGCAAAAGCAGACGCTGAAGATCGACGGCACCGAGGTCACCCGCAATGCCGACGATGACAATCCCGCCTACAGGATTGAACAGGAAGACGGTGGCCGCGTGCTGAAATCACACAGCGAGATCCGCAAAGCCTCCTGAGCCATGCTCAGCGGCCGGGGATCGCGCCGCGCTTCTGACCCTTGCCGTCCCAGGCGTCGATGCGCGCAACGGCATCGGCGGCGGTGTCGACCATGACAAACAGGTCCAGATCCTCGGCCGCAATCGTTCCGGCGT
>CAZMKY010000008.1:0-1681 GCA_964566835.1 uncultured Rhodobacterales bacterium | reverse complement strand
CGATCAGCTGTTCCGCGGGGATTACCGCCGATCGGTTCCGGGCGCGCACCCGTTCCGCATTGCCACTCAAGCAGTAGCGCGCGGCGGCGACGTACGGGTTGGGCTTGAAGACGGCCTCCAGGCCGGTAAGGGTGAACTAACCAGGCCGAATGCTGTTCAGGCCCGTTAGGTCCAACAGGTCATAGACGGCCTTGGGATGGAAGCGGCGCCCTCTGACGAGGCCCGTCCTTGCTCTAAGTCGCAGCAATTGGAGCCTTATGAGCAATGAAAAGCGCTTTCGCGCAAAACACAAAGGGAACCCCATGAAAAAGATTGCCATCATCGGCTGTGGACTCATCGGTCAAGGCTGGGCGGCGGTCTTTGCGCAGGCAGGCCATGAGGTTGCCATGTATGACGCCTCGGCAGAGGCTGCGGACCGGGCGCTGAAGGCGATGGAAACCCGCATCGCCGATCTTGCCGAATACGATCTGATCGCGCGTCCTGATATTCCTGCGATCCTGGGGCGCATCAATGTTGCCTCCAGCCTCGATGACGCCTTGGAGGGTGCGATTTACGTTCAGGAAAACGGTCCCGAACGGGTCGAGATCAAGCGCGAGATCACTGAAACGCTGGATTCGATCGCAGCGGCGGACGTGCCCATTGGCAGCTCCACCTCCGGCATAGCGGCATCGCGCTATTGCGAAGGTCTCAAAGGGCGGCATCGTTGCCTGGTGGTTCATCCGATCAATCCGCCACATCTGATCCCGGCTGTCGAGATCGTCCCTTCGCCTTGGACCGGCCAGGGCATTGTCACGCGGGTTACGGAACTGATGCAGCAATGCGGTCGGGAAACGATTGTGCTGAAGGAAGAGATCGACGGCTTTGTCGTCAACCGCCTGCAGGGCGCCCTTCTGGAAGAGGCCTTCAAGCTGATAGGCAGTGGCATCGTTTCCGCCGAGGATCTGGACAAGGCCATTTGCGACGGGCTTGGGTTGCGCTGGTCCTTCATGGGGCCGATGCAGACAATCCACCTGAACGCTCCGGGAGGTATCACGGATTACGTTGCACGCTATGGCGACATGTTTCGCGGCTTCGGGATCGGCCCCTACGATACGGTCGACTGGGACCGGATTGTCAGTGACAAACTGGGGGCCGAATTCGCGCGGAGGACACCCGTGCCAGACATTCCCGAGGCGCAAGCCCGCCGCGACCGTAAATTGATGGCCTTACTCCGCCACAAGGCGAACCAGACAAAATAAAACCAGTTGGTCCGTTTGTTGAACGCCGGCGATCTCGACATTCTGCCGGCCGATTCATGACTTTGGAGTTCGGTCCAGCAACTGGCGATGAGTCCCTCAGCAGGCTTCGAATGCGGGCTGCATGTCGTGCTTTGGTGACGATGAACTTCGGTTTCGTTTGCGGCTCAAAGCCGACCTTCGTGGCCGACCGAAGCGCTGCGGCGCAGCTTTCATGGACCGGCCACTCGCTGCGCCAGTGACATTGATGCGTTTCCTGAAGTCTGAAGAGCGGACACAGTTTGCTTTCGCCGCTACTTCGGAAATGGCTGTTTTTGGCGACGAATGCCAAAGATTTGGCAGCAAAGGTCAATCTATTCGCTCATGCCGATGCAACATTCTTCTCGTTCTTGAAACCCAACTCAACGAGGAGAAACATCATGCTCAACCGCAACATCATCACCGCC
>CAZMKY010000007.1:0-18391 GCA_964566835.1 uncultured Rhodobacterales bacterium | reverse complement strand
ACCGCGGCCGTCTTGCATTCGGTAGGACCCGGCAGAGTGCCAGGCCAGACGAATGAAGAGACCCCCATAGTGGCCCCAGTCCGCCGGCCACCAGGGCTGACTTTCTGTCAGAAGTGCCTTCACGTCGGCTTTGACGGCTTCGAAGTCGAGTTCTTTGACGGCCTCACGGTGATTATAGTCGGCATCCATTGGATTGGTGCGCGCGCCGTGCTGATGCAGGATGTCCAGGTTCAAGGCGTTTGGCCACCACTTGGTCACTGGCTTGTCCATCGCGGTATTACCGCCGTGGTTCACCGGGCAGCCGCCCAGTCCGGGCATTCTGTTTCCGTCCATTATACGTCTCCGAAGTTTAAAACGATTCTAGGTTCCGGCGCAGACTGTAGGGGGCCAAAAAGATAATTCCCAATTGGAAAAACTTCCGAATGTGATAACTAAAAACTATGACTCCCTTCACCCTCAAACACTTCCGTTATTTCGATGCCTTGGCCCGCACCGGACATTTCGGGCGCGCAGCCGAGGCGTGTTCGATCTCGCAACCGGCGCTGTCTGTTCAGATCAAAGAGTTAGAGAGGATTGTTGGCGCGCCGTTGGTTGAAAGGACGGCACGCCAAGTGCGCTTGACCACACTAGGGGAGGAGTTTCTCGCACGCGCACGCAAGGTTCTGGACGACGTGGAAGAGATGTCAGAACTGGTCCGGTCCTCGGACGACCCGTTGCAAGGGCGGCTCAGGATCGGAGTTATCCCGACGGTGGCGCCGTATCTGCTGCCCAAGATGATGTCGACGTTGGCAAAGGAGTTTCCCGGCCTGAATGTTCAGCCGCGCGAATCCATTACGAAGTCGCTGGTAGAGGATCTTCAGTTGTCGCGGCTCGACGCAATCATCGCCGCCACGCCTTTGTCTGAGCCGGGTTTGCAGATGCAACCGCTCTTTGACGAGGAATTCGTGCTGGTGCGCCCCGAAAAGGATGCAGGTCAACCGGTGCCAAGCCCGCTGCACCTTCAGGAACTGAAGCTTCTCTTGCTGGAAGAAGGGCACTGCTTTCGCGATCAGGCCTTGTCGCTTTGTAATATGGAACCTTCGGACCCGAGCCTTGTGATGGAAGGGTCAAGCTTGTCGACGCTGGTTCAGATGGTGGACGCCGATCTGGGTGTGACCCTTTTGCCCGAGATGGCCATTGCGCTGGAGACCAAGAATACTTCGGTGGCGATTGCGCGTTTCCGCGACGACAGGCCGGGGCGCTCGATCGGAATGCTTTGGCGCAAAAGCAATCCGCTTGGTGATCAGATGTTGCAACTGGCCAAGGTCATCCGGTCGACCTTTGTGCGAGGCAAGACTGCCTGACAGGGCGTCCTCGGCACCGTCGCTTGACCGGGGCTCCGATTAAACTCTGACAAACGTTTGGTTTGGTCGGACCTTAACCTGTGATAGGACGTTAGCTATTTCAAAGAAGGGCGAAGACATTGGGATCTGATCGCCAAAAGAGACAAATATGACCGAAGCAGACACACCCACTGAACGACGCACCCCCCTCGAATTCAACGATGACACGGGCGCGTCGCGATCGACCTGGATTGCCGGGGCCATTCTCGTGGCCATCGTGGCATGGATGGGCAGCGGGCTCATCCTGCCAAGCGCGGAGCCTGAGGCGGCCACGGAAGATCCGAAATCGCCCAAAGCGGTAGCCGTTGCGGTGCGCACGTCATCGGCAATGCCTGTTACCCTTTATTTCCAAGCCGAAGGTCAGGCCCAGCCGGACCGCGATACCGCGATCCGCGCGGAGGCCTCGGGCGATGTCGCCGAGATCCTCGTCGCCAAAGGGGAAGACGTTGCCAAGGGACAGCCCATTGCCAGACTGACAACCACGCAGGTGAATGCAGATCTGCGGCGTGCGACAGAAGAACTGGAGCGCGCACGTCGCGAGTTCGAGAATGCGGAATCGCTGAGAGAGCGTGGCGTGGCCACCGAGGACCGGGTCGCTGCCGCGCGGTCCGGCCTTGCCGCCGCCGAAGCGCAACTGACCTCTGCAGAAGAGGCCTTGGAGCGGACGGCGATTGTTGCGCCCTTCGCCGGGCGGATTGAAACACTGACGTTGGATGAGGGCGAATTCGTTTCGGCCGGAAGCGATGTTGGGCGGATTGTCGACAACACGCCGCTGACGGTGGCCTTGCAGGTGCCGCAACAGGCGCTGAACCTGATCCAGAACGGACAAACCGCGGATGTCGCTTTCATCACCGGGGAAGCGCGCCAGGGACGGGTGACCTTTGTGGGCACGTCCGCCTCGGCCGAGACCCGGACATTCCTGGCCGAAATCGAGGTACCGAACAGTGACGGGGCAATCCCCGCCGGGATCTCGGCTGAGATACGTATGCCTACGGGGGAGCGTCAGGCACATTTCATCTCGCCATCCGTCGTCTCGCTCAGCCCGGATGGAGCCACTGGGGTGAAGACTGTTGAAGATGGTAAAGTCGTTTTCCACGAGATCGAAGTCGTCCGCGCCGAGGTCGATGGCATATGGGTGGTTGGGCTTCCGGATGAAGTGGAGTTGATCACGATCGGACAAGGATTTGTCCGGGAAGGCGAGGCTGTCGAAGCTCGTCCCGAAATCGCGTCTGCCAGCGCCGCCGCCCTAGCAGAGCAGGCGTCCGAATGAACACGCTCATCGACGCTGCATTTTCCCGCACACGGGTCGTGATCATGGCGCTTGTCATGATCCTTGGGATTGGGGCCGTGGCCTACACGTCCATCCCGAAGGAAGCCAACCCCGAAGTCCCGCTGCCGCTCGTCTACGTCTCGACCGGTCTGGACGGTATCAGCCCGACGGACGCTGAGCGTTTGTTGCTTGAGCCAATGGAGACCGAATTCGGCGGCATTGAAGGGCTGCAAAAGATGTCGAGCGAGGCTGCCGAGGGCTTTGCCAGCGTCCAGCTTGAATTCACGGCAGGCGGCGACATTGATGAAGCCTTGGACAAGGTCCGCGAAGCGGCTGACCGCGTTGAAGGCGAACTGCCGGATGACGCCTATGACCTGACGATCACCGAGATCAACACAGCACTGTTCCCCATCATCACAGTCGTGCTGTCCGGCCCGGTGCCGGAGCGGACACTGAACGCGCTGGCCGAGGATACGCAGGAAAAGATCGAGGGTCTGCCCGGTGTCCTAGAAGTCGATATGGGCGGAAAGCGCGAGGAGTTTCTGGAAGTCCTCATCGATCCGACCGTCTTTCAGACCTACAACCTGAGCTTCGATGAAGTCATCGGTCAATTGCAGCGCAATAACAGGCTGATTGCGGCGGGCGCGATTGAAACGGGCGGCGGCCGTATCGTGCTGAAAGTGCCGGGCCTGATTGAGGGCCTCGAAGACGTTATGGAAATGCCGATCAAGGTCAGGGGTGACGCCGTCGTGACGTTCGGCGATGTCGCCACGGTTCGGCGCAGCTTCGAGGATCCGACCAGTTTTGCGCGGATCAATGGTCAGCCGGCCATTTCGCTTGAGGTCAAGAAACGGTCTGGCGCGAACATCATTGATACCGTGGCCGATGTCCAAGCTCTGGTCGAAGAGTTGCGGATCGATTGGCCGGACACGGTCGAAGTCGACTATCTGCAGGACCAAAGCGAGCAGGTCAAAACGCTTCTGTCCGATCTGGAAGCCAACGTCATCGCCGCTGTCATTCTGGTGATGATCGTCATCGTCTTCGCGCTGGGCCTGCGGTCAGCTATTTTGGTGGGCCTCGCCATTCCGGGCGCGTTTCTTGCCGGTGTCATCGCGCTTTGGGGCATGGGCTACACCATGAACATCGTGGTTCTGTTCTCGTTGATTCTGGTCGTCGGCATGTTGGTCGACGGGGCCATCGTGACGGTCGAATTGGCAGACAGAAGATTGCAAGAAGGCGCCGGGAGAAAAGAAGCCTATTCCGCTGCGGCCAAACGCATGGCTTGGCCGATCATCGCATCGACCGCGACGACGCTTTCCGTGTTCTTTCCTTTGCTTTTCTGGACGGGCCTTGTGGGCGAGTTCATGAAGTTCCTCCCCATAACGGTTCTTCTGACGCTCTTTGCATCGCTTTTCATGGCGCTGATTTTCATTCCCGTTGTGGGCGGTGTGATCGGAAAACGGCAACCCCAAAGCGCCAAGGCGAAGGCTGCACTGCATGCGGCAGAGTTTGGCGACCCACGAGAGATGGGTGGCGTCACCGGAGCTTACGTCCGCCTTTTGCAATGGGCGATATTGCGTCCGGGCGCGACGCTTCTTCTGGCAGTGTCCCTCTTGCTTGGGGGGTTCGCGCTCTATGGACAGTTTGGCCGCGGACTGACGTTTTTCCCGTCGGTAGAGCCTGAATTCATGCAAGTCCAAGTCCGCGCCCGTGACAACTTCTCCATCTGGGAAAGGGATACGCTGGTTCGCGAGGTCGAAAACCGGCTGCTGGAATATGATGGTGTCGAAAGCGTCTATGCGCGCGCCACGATGAGCGCAGGGCAGGGCGACGAGGAAACCATTGGCACGCTGCAACTGGACCTGACCGACTGGGACACGCGCGATACGGCGGCTGTCATCGGCGAACGGATTCGCGAAGATGTTTCCGACATTGCCGGGATCGACGTGCAGGTTCAGACGGAAAGCGGTGGCCCGACCAGTGGCAAGCCCGTGCAATTGCAGGTTCAGGCCAGGTCACCCGATCGTCAGGGCGAAGCGGTTGAACAGGTCTTGGCCATCATGGGGCAGATCGGTGGCTTCACGGATGTGACCGATACGCGTCCCCTGCCTGGCGTAGAGGTTTCCATTCTTGTCGATCGGGAAGAGGCCGCGCGCTACGGCGCTGACGTCAGCTTGCTGGGTCAGGCCATTCAGTTGCTGACGCAGGGCATCACGGTCGCCGACTATCGCCCGGACGATACCGACGGCGCGCTGGATATTCGTGTGCGTTTCCCGCGAGACGAACGATCTCTCGCCGAATTGGGGAACCTGCGGGTCCCGACATCGGCCGGGCTTGTCCCGATTTCCAACTTTGTCACCTTTGCCCCGTCCGAGCGGGTGGGCATCGTCCGCCGCGTCGACGAAAGACGCGTTGTGACAGTCGAAGCGAACGTCGCGCCCGGTGTGCTGGTCAATGATCAGATTGCAGCCCTGCAGCGCGCGCTGAGCGAATTCGAATTGCCGCCGGGCGTCAGCTATTCCTTCGCCGGCGAGGCCGAAGATCAGGCCGAGGCGATGACTTTCCTTGTCGGTGCCTTTGTCGCTGCATTGTTCCTGATGGTCGTGATCCTCGTCCTGCAGTTCAACAATTTCTATCAGGCCTTCATCGTGATGAGCGCGATCGTCTTTTCCGTCGCCGGGGTCCTCTTGGGTTTGATCGTGACCGGGCGTCCCTTCGGTGTCGTCATGGGCGGGATCGGCGTGATCGCTTTGGCGGGCATTGTGGTGAATAACAACATTGTTCTGATCGACACCTACAATGACCTGAAGCGTAGTGGTCAATCGCCGCTGGAGGCTGCACTTCGCACCGGCGCGCAACGTCTTCGCCCGGTGGTTTTGACATCTGTCACAACGGCATTGGGGTTGATGCCTATGGTGATCGGCGTGAACCTGAACTTCTTCACGCGAGAGGTGGTTTACGGCGCGCCATCGACCCAATGGTGGACCGAATTGTCGAGCGCCATTGCAGGTGGTCTCGTGGTCGCGACGCTTCTCACGCTGATTGTAACGCCGGCCATGTTGATGCTGGGCGAGAGGCGCGCGTCACGATCAAAGCCGACAGACATGGACGCCGTACCGGCGGAATAGGGCGTGTTCCGGCAAGCATTTCTGCCTATGGTGGGTCTTTAGATGAAGATCCCTCAAGGATAGAACAATGGACATCGCCCTGATCCGAACCTTTCTGGAGGTTGCTGCCACCGGATCATTCGTCAATGCGAGCGACCGGTTGTTCGTGACCCAATCGGCCGTTTCGCTGCGTGTGCAACGCCTTGAAGACGCGCTTGGGAAGCAACTGTTCCTGCGCTCCAAAGCCGGCGCAGAGCTGACCCCAGCCGGCCGGGAGTTCGAGCGCTATGCCATCTCTCTCATCAAGATCTGGGAAGAGGCGCGTCAGCAGGTCGGTGTGCCGGAGGGCTTTACCAAATCGCTCACCATCGGTGCCCAGTATTCGCTTTGGCCACGGCTCGGTTTTCGATTGATCGACGAATTGCAGGCGCGGATGCCGACGCTCAACATGCGGGCAGAATTGGGTATGCCGGACCGGATTACACGCTTTCTCGTCGAAGGGATCGTGCAGGTTGGTCTGCTCTATACCCCGCAGCTTAGGCCGGGCCTGACTGCGACGAAGTTCTTGGACGAGGAACTGGTGCTTGCGGCGTCCTTCGAGGGCAGCTTGGACGACATCCGCGAGGCCTATGTTTTTGTCGACTGGGGGCCGGAATTCGTGCACGCCCATGCGCTTGAACTGCCTGACCTGACCAACCCTGGCCTTACGCTATCGCTCGGGGCCATGGCTGCGGATTACGTGCTCAGAAGGCGCGCCGCGGCGTACCTGCCGGCCAGATATATCAAACGATATCTGGATGACGGGCTTTTGCACCTCGTCCCGGACGCACCCATATTTCCCTATCCAGTCTGGTCAATCTGGCGCGATGACATGGACGCCGAAATACGCTCCAACGCGGAGGCGGCGTTGAAGGATATCCGCAAGCAAATTGACGATGATCAGAATGCCGTCATGGCCGAGTTGGCCGACATCAGCGAGGGCGACACGCTCGACGTTCTTGGCGGCGCAGAGTAGGCGCTTAAAGAAAGACCGCCGCTCCATGGATGGGGCGACGGTCTTGAATTGCCTGCGGGGGATCAGCCCGCGATCGAAGCCTCGTAGATGGACTGCACGGTCTGATCCAGTGTTGCAT
The DNA here is from genome assembly GCA_964566835.1 of uncultured Rhodobacterales bacterium. Taxonomy (GTDB): domain Bacteria; phylum Pseudomonadota; class Alphaproteobacteria; order Rhodobacterales; family Rhodobacteraceae; genus CAZMKY01. The sequence continues at coordinate 11,499 of CAZMKY010000007.1, read as the reverse complement.
TGAATGCATCGTCAGACTGACCCGCCGAAAGACCTTCGGACAAGGCGCGGCTGAAGCTGGCGATGATCCCGCGGTTCCGGGCCAGAATGGCGTTTGCTTCGTCACGGGCATATCCCCCCGACAAAGCTACGACGCGCATCACCTTTGGATGATCGACCAGTGGGGCATAGTGGTTGTCGATCGTCGGCAGCGAAAGCTTGAGCATGACTTCTGCATCCTCGGGCAGGGCATCAAGGTTCTTCAGGATTTCAGCCTGCACGATCTCTTCCGCCTCGGCCTTGTCCTCAATCGTGATCGTGACCTCCGGCTCCAGGATGGGCATCAGGCCTTTCGCACGGATCTGCTCACCAACCTCAAACTGCTGCGCGATGTTCGCGGCAATGCCTTCTGCGTTTGCTGCACCGATAACAGACCGCATCTTGGTGCCGAAGACACCTTTGGACACGGCGCGGTCCAGCACCTCGTCCAGACCCGGCATGTCCTTCATCAACTGGCAGCCATTGACGACGTCGGCCAAGCCTTTGTCGACTTTCAGAAACGGGACCACGCCCTTGTTTTCCCAAAGGAAAGCAGCTGAGCCTTTGCCTTCGATGTCGCGGTCCATGGTCTGTTCAAACAGGATTGCGCCAACGACACGGTCACCGGTGAATGCAGGCGACGTGACAATGCGCGACCGCATTTGGTGGATCAGATCGAACATCTCGCTGTCAGAGCTGTAGGCATCCTCTTCGACACCATAAAGGCGCAAGGCTTTGGGCGTAGAGCCGCCCGATTGGTCGAGCGCCGCGATAAAGCCCTGTCCGTCGCGGATCTTCTGGGCCATGTCCTGGTTCATTGGTGTCTCCTCAGTCCTCGTTGTCTTGGTCAAGTGCCTGAACGCCCGGTAGCGTTTTGCCTTCCATCCATTCAAGGAAGGCGCCACCGGCCGTCGAGACATAGCTGAAATCGTCGGCCGCGCCCGCGCGACCCAAGGCCGATACCGTGTCACCGCCACCGGCGACAGACACCAGCGATCCTGCGCGGGTCAGTTCACCGGCTTTCTGTGCGGCTGCGTTTGTTGCGCGATCAAATGGCTCAATCTCAAACGCGCCGAGCGGTCCGTTCCAGATCACCGTTCTGGCGCTTTCGAATGCCTCTGCAATCTGCGCCACGGTTTCCGGTCCCGCATCAAGGATCATCATGTCGGCGGGACATTCTGCGGCAGGAACCGTTTCGTTCTCTGCACCGGCCTTGAATTCGCGTGCGACCACAACGTCGCTTGGGAGCAGGATTTCGCAGGCCGCTTCATCAGCGGCCTTCAGGATCTCGCGGGCCGTGTCGGCCATGTCATGCTCTGCCAGAGATTTGCCCACGTCGTGACCTTGCGCGGCAAGAAACGTGTTTGCCATGCCGCCGCCAATCACGAGGGTGTTCACCTTGCGTACGAGGTTCGAGAGAAGTTCGAGCTTGGTCGAAACCTTTGCGCCACCAACGACGGCGACCAACGGACGATCCGGATCTGTCAGAGCGGCTTCCAGCGCTTTGAGTTCGGCTTCCATCAATTTGCCGGCGGCAGCAGGCAGAAGCTTTGCCAGACCTTCGGTTGTGGCATGTGCCCGGTGCGCAGCCGAGAAGGCGTCGTTGACGAACACTTCGCCCAAGGCGGCAAGGTGCGCTGCAAATTCGGCATCATTGCCTTCTTCGCCAGCGTGGAACCGGGTGTTCTCTAGCAGCAGCACGTCCCCGGCCTTCATGGCTGACACGGCCGTCTTGGCGTCTGCACCGATGCAGTCTTCGGCAAAGCTGACAGGGTGACCAAGCGAGGCTTCGACGGCGCCCCGTATCTGACCGAGCGACATCTCTGGGACGCGCTTGCCTTTCGGGCGACCAAAATGCGCCAGAAGCACTGGCTTGCCGCCAGCAGCCAGAATGGCATCGACAGTTGGTTTGACGCGATCAATTCGCGTGGTGTCCTGAACGACGCCATTGTCCATCGGCACGTTCAGGTCGACACGGGTCAGAACGACTTTGCCGTCCAGATCCATCTCATCCAGCGTTTTCCAGGCCATGAATACTGCCTCCTTTGCAGGGTTGCCTCCGATACATATCAAGGGGGCGTCGGCGTCAACCGGACAACGCGCAGCATATCGGCTTTCCGCTTGCAAAATGGTCGGGTAGGGTCCGCGGCGACAGAATTGAGAGGAGCGCCAGATGGCCGACTACAAAGATCCCGAAAATACGATCCTTATTGAGCTGAAGGACGGCACAGTTGCAATCGAGTTGCTGCCCGACGTGGCACCGGCGCATTGCGATCGAATGAAAGAACTGGCCCGTGAAGGTCAGTACGACAATGTCGTTTTCCACCGCGTCATCGACGGCTTCATGGCGCAATCGGGTGACGTGCAGCACGGTGACTTTGAAGACGACTTCAATCTGCGCATGGCCGGTACCGGCGGGTCGGATAAGCCGGACCTTCCTGCAGAATTCTCGAAGCTGCCGCATGACCGCGGCACGTTGGGGGCAGCCCGCTCCTCCAACCCGAACTCGGCCAATAGCCAGTTTTTCATCAACTTCTCGGACAACCATTTTCTGAATGGCCAGTACACGGTCTACGGGCGCGTGGTTGCGGGCATGGAGCACGTCGACAAGATTGCTCGCGGTGAGCCGCCGATGAACCCGGACCGCATGTTGTCGGTCAAGGTGGCCGCAGATGCGTAAGCTTGCCTGCCTTCTTGCACTCTGTGCGACACCGGCGGCCGCATCCGGTATCTCGATCGAGGTTGGCGGTGAAACCTCCGGTACGATCGTGATCGATCTTCTGGAAGACGTCGCGCCTCAACACGCTGAGCGGATCACCACTCTGGCGGCCAATGGAGCCTACGATGGCGTTGCCTTCCACCGCGTGATCCCGGGGTTCATGGCTCAGACGGGCGACGTGCAATGTGGTGTGGAGGGTGCGACGTGCCCCGCCGGCGTTGGAGGATCTGACTTGCCGGACCTGCCGGCCGAATTTTCCGACGTTCCTTACGATCGCGGTATCGTCGGAATGGCGCGGGCACAGAACCCCAATAGCGCAAACAGCCAGTTCTTCATCATGTTCGAGGAAGGCTACTTCCTGAATGGCCAGTACACCGTCGTCGGTCGCGTGACCGAGGGGATGGATGTTGTCGACGCCATCAAGAAGGGTGGTCAATCGAACAATGGCGCAATTTCCGGCGCGCCGGATCGCATGGTCAGCGTCACTGTCGTCGAATGATTTCTGTGTGCCGGCGGCTGACAAAGCCGCCGGCACCAATCCAAACCCCACTGAAATGTCTCCTTTCCGGGCCTCGCGGCATGATCAATCCGGCGTGAGCGGGCTAGGCCCCTTCGTGTTTGCATGCCACCTTGAAACGAATGCCCTAGGTGGAGGAGACCCGTCGGATGCGTTTGACCAAGCTTGTGGCCGCGATTGCGCTCGCCATTTTGCCCTTCGGGGCGTCGGCCAATCCTGAGTTCTGGAAATTCGAGTGGCCGAACACGGACTTCGAGACCACGAATGTCGACAGCTGGCTGGAGATCCTGTCGGGTGGACCTCCAAAGGATGGAATTCCGGCACTGGATGACGTGAGCTTTCTTGCCGTGGCCGATGAAACACGCATTGGCCCGCGAGAGCCCGTGATCACGCTTGAGATCGAAGGTGTCGCTCCGCGTGCTTATCCGATCCGTTATCTGACTTGGCACGAAATCGTAAACGACGAAGTGGCGGGGATTCCGGTGGCGGTCACGTTTTGTCCGCTTTGCAATTCCGGGATCACGTTTGATCGTCGTGTAGATGACCGCGTGTTGAGCTTTGGCGTTTCCGGCAAGCTCAGAAACTCTGACATGGTCATGTATGACCGCGAAACGGAAAGCTGGTGGCAACAAGCCATCGGTGAAGGGATCGTCGGCGAAATGACGGGCGTTGAACTTACGCAACTGCCCACCTGGATGGAAAGCTATGCCGAATTCTCGACGCGCAACCCAGATGGCCTCGTCATGGATCAGCCTCCTTGGGGCAGGCAATATGGTCGGAACCCTTATGTGAGCTACGACAGCTCAACGAAGCCATTTCTCTACAATGGTGAGATGCCACCCCATGGCATTCCGGCCTTGGCCCGCGTTGTGCGTGTCGGTGACAGTGCATGGCCGGTGGAACGGCTCAGAAGTGCAGGCGAGATTGCTGAAGACGGCCTTGTCATCTCTTGGGCGTCTGGGCAGGCGTCGGCGTTGGATGGACCCGTTATCGCGGAAAGCCGCGACGTGGGCACCATCCGGGTCCGCGATGGCTCCGGCGCTGATGTGCCGCACGACGTCATGTTCGCCTTCGCCTTCCACGCCTTCTGGCCGGACGGCAACTGGATGTTGAACTAGCTTCTTTCCCTGCGAGAGGTCGAAAAAATCCGACCTTGTCGTCCATCCGGGTGACAAGGTGCCCGACTGCGTCCGGCTAGGTTCGTCTCACCATAGAGGAGACAGAGCCATGAATGACTGGGATGCGATGCTTAAGGTCGTTGCCAAGGGAAACGGATTTGTTGGCACCACGCGCCACGACGAAGACGCATACTACGAAGCCTTTCAGGACGATCCGCAGCCAATTCTGCCGTCGTTGCCCGTGTGGTCGCTGGTCCGGCGCCTGCTGGACCGCGCGCGAATTCTCCGAGTATCGTGATGGCAGACGGAGGATCGAATAGGCGCTTAGACAGTATGACGGAAGACCAAGCTGCCGTTCTTGATGTGATTGAACGCGATCTGGACGCCTATCTGAGCAAGGACGCCGAGACACTTCGCACGCTCTACATTCAAGAAGACCGGTTGGTCAGCATCATGCAGATCGCCAGCGCCGGATTGATCCGATGCTGGGGGTTCGAGGCGTTCATGGATCTGATGGAGCGTGCCTGGACAGCGGATGAAACGCCGTCCCGATCCGGAATTTCGCGCAGCGACGTATCGATCACAGTGAAAGGCGACATGGCCTGGGCCTTCTTCAACCAGAACATTCTAAACAGCGAAGACCCAACCGATCCGCCCGCTTTCTCGCATAATGTGCGCGTATTCGAGCGCACGGAAGGCCAATGGCGCATAGCCTTTCATGGTGTTTTTGAACCTTCGATCGCTGCCATCACGGCACCCCGGATAGATGTCGACAGAAATGCCAGTGTCTTGGGCATGAATGCCTCCGCGAAAGAGCGCATCAAGGATTTCCCCGGATTGACGGTCAGTCAGAATGTCCTGCGTGCGGTCAAACCCAGTTGGGACAAGACACTCAGGTCTGCGATCGAGCGGGCAGGCGAACTTTCAACCTACTCGGTCCTGCACAAAGAACTGGGGCGCAATGCGGCGCCGGAGTTTCCGGTGGTGCTGGGCGAAGACGACGAGGGCGCCTTGCTGGTTTGCCTGGTGCGGGTGACGGATTTCAGCGTGTCCGTCACATTTGATGACACAGAAGCCGTCGCCCGACGTCTGCGCATGGCGAAGGTTGTCTATGGCTTGTCCGACGCACAGGCGACGCTCGCTGCCGAGATTGCGGACGGTCACGACCTTGCCGAAGCGGCCGTTCGGATGGGGATCACCATAAATACGGCGCGCACGCATCTCAGACGCATGTTCGACAAAACCGGCACCCGCAGCCAAACTGGCCTGTTGCGAATGATCCTGAGTCTTAGCTGACCAGTGAGACCAGCGCGTGACGTTTCTTGCCAGCCGATAGCTTGACCGGTGACGAAAGGGCATCCGCATCCAGCATAAGACCTGCGTCCGTCAGTGGCTGGTCGTCGATCTTGGCCCCGTTGTCCGCGATCAGGCGCTTGGCCTCTTTTCCGGACTTGGCCAATCCGGACCGCACGATCAACTGAACGATCGATATACCGTCGCCCAATTCGTCGGACGTGATCTCAAGCGTTGGCAGGTCGTCACCGACACCACCTTTCTCAAAAACTTCCCGCGCCGTTGCTTCGGCAGCTGCTGCAGCGTCGGCCCCATGGAGCAGGGTGGTGACTTCATTGGCAAGGCGGATCTTGCCTTCGTTGATCTCGGATCCTTCAAGCGCGCCAAGGCGATCGCATTCGTCGACGGGCAGTTCTGTGTAGAGCTTCAGGAAGCGGCCGACATCGGCATCTGTCGTGTTGCGCCAGAACTGCCAGAACTCGTAAGGGCTTAGCATCTCAGCGCTCAACCAGATCGCGCCGCCCTGGCTTTTGCCCATCTTCTTGCCGTCGGACGTTGTCAGAAGAGGTGTCGTCAGGCCGTAGATTTCATGGTCCAGAACACGACGTGTCAGGTCGATCCCGTTGACGATGTTGCCCCACTGATCCGACCCGCCCATCTGCAGCAAGCAGCCATAACGACGGTTGAGTTCCAGAAAGTCGTAAGCCTGCAGGATCATGTAGTTGAATTCGAGGAAGGACAGCGATTGTTCCCGGTCAAGGCGCGACTTCACGCTTTCAAAGCTCAGCATGCGGTTCACGCTGAAGTGCCGCCCGATGTCGCGCAGGAAATCGAGGTAGTTCAGGCTGTCCAGCCATTCGGCGTTGTTCAACATCAGCGCGCCGTTGTCGGCGTCACCATAGTCAAGATAGCGCGCAAAGACGGTCTGCATGCCCGCGATATTGGCGTCAATCTGCTCGGGACCAAGCAGGGGGCGTTCGTCTGATCGGAACGAGGGGTCGCCGACTTTCGTCGTCCCTCCACCCATCAGGGTGATCGGCTTGCCACCGGCCTTCTGGAACCAGCGTAGCAGCATGATGTTCAACAAGTGCCCGACGTGCAGCGACTTGGCGGTTGCATCATAACCGATATAGGCCGGAACCGTTCCAGCGCGCAGAGCATCATCCAGCGCCTGCAGATCGGTGCAATCGGCCAGAAAGCCACGCTCGATGATCGTGGCGAGAAATTCGGATTTCGGGTGGTAGGTCATGGCGTCTCGTTTATGCTTCGGGCCCGAAGTGGGGCAGGTATCGCGGAAGCAGTCGGGCGAGGCAAGAGGCTATGGAAAAACGTAGGCGTTGGGCCTTGGGCACCATGTCTGGAACGTCACTCGATGGTGTCGACGCCGCTATGATCCTGACAGACGGACAAGACGTCCTTGAATTCGGTCAAAACGCCTATCGTCCTTATAGCGACCAAGAGCGAGACGTCTTGCGGGACGCACTCGGACAATGGAGCGGGCCGGCGGTGGAGGCCGCGGCGGAGGTCGTCGAGATGGCCCACGCCGAGCTGTTGGCCTCTTTTCGTGATGCAGAGCTGATTGGCTTTCACGGACAGACCTTGGCACATGATCCGGAACGTGGCCGAACCTTGCAGGTGGGCAATGGTGCCATTCTCGCAGATGCCTTGGGTCTGCCCGTCGTTTGGGACTTCAGAAGCGTCGATGTCAGCCTTGGCGGGCAGGGCGCGCCCTTGGCGCCGTTTTACCATTTTGCCTTGGCGCGGCATCTGAAAGCAGAGACACCTGTCTCCTTCCTGAACATAGGCGGTGTGTCCAACCTGACATGGGTTGATCCGTCCAAGTCTGCGCCCGAGGCAGACGGCGCGCTATTGGCCTTTGATACCGGACCCGGCAACGCACTGATCAACGACCTGATGATCGCGCGACGTGGTCAGCCCTTCGACCGCGACGGTGTTTTGGCGGCAGCGGGTGTCATAGACGAAGCCGTCTTGGAGACCATGCTTCGCGGCAAGTATCTGTCTGAGATGCCGCCTAAGTCATTAGATCGGAACGACTTCAGCCGCTGGTCAGACCTTGTCGAGCCGTTGTCAGATGCGGACGCCGCAGCGACACTGTCGGCTGGCACGGCGGCGGCGATTGCCACGGGGCTGGAGCATTGTCCCGTTCTGCCAGAGGCCGTTTTGGTCACGGGGGGTGGCCGACTGAACCCGACGTTGATGGACATGTTGGCCGGTCTTTTGCCGTGCACGGTTCTGCCGGTCGAAGATGAAGGCTTGAACGGTGATATGCTGGAGGCAGAGGCCTTCGCGCACCTGGCGGTCCGGGTGCAGGACGGTCGTCCGACGTCTGCGCCGGGAACAACAGGTGTTCCCACGCCAGTTGGTGGTGGCCAGATCTCTTTTCCATCGTCATCTTGAGATGTGATCCGTCGGGAGACGTGGCCAACGACCGCGTCTTGGGTATTTTGAAACAGAGGATGCAGTGGGGGCATTGATCGTGAAGCGCGCATTTATCTTCGATGTCTTCGGGACCTGTGTGGATTGGCGAGCGTCCGTCGCGCGGGAGGTCGCGCGCCATTTGCCCGAAGTTGACGCCCTTGCTTTTGCTGACGCTTGGCGCGGTGAATACCAACCCGCCATGGAGCGCATTCGAACAGGCGGGCGGGGCTATGTCGCGCTCGACCAGTTGCACGCCGAGAACTTGCAGATCGTGTCCGAGCGCTTTGGTGTCCGATCTCCTGACCCCGATGCCTTGAATCGCGCTTGGGAAAAACTTGATCCCTGGGCAGATGTCGTTGGCGGTCTTGCAGCGCTCCGTCAGAAGGGACTGATCGCGACATGTTCCAATGGATCCATCGGCCTGATGTCACGTTTGGCCCGTTATGGCGCGTTGCCGTGGGATGCGATCCTGGGCGCGGACATCGCACGGGATTACAAGCCAAAGGCGTCCGTCTACCTCGGGAGCTGCACCGCATTGGGCCTTCAGCCATCTGATGTGATGATGGTTGCCGCGCATAACGACGATCTGGCGGCGGCCCGCGCTTCTGGCCTTAAAACCGCATTTGTCGCGAGACCAACGGAACACGGCTCCGGCCAAACCACGGATTTGGAGCCAGCTGGGGACTGGGATATCGTCGCACGAGATTTTCATCACCTGGCAGATTTGGCATGACAGCGGACGGTATCATCAAGTTACTCGACCTCGTTCGCCACCCGGAAGGCGGGTGGTATCGACAGACATGGGCAGCCGACGGAGAGGGACGGCCTTCCGGAACGGCAATCTACTACCTGTTGAAAGAAGGCGAACGAAGCCATTGGCACCGGGTCGATGCGGGAGAGATCTGGCACTACTACGCCGGTTCGCCTCTGATCCTGCGTGTGTCCGAGACGGACGACGGCCCGGAAGAGCGCATGGTCCTTGGCGGCAATCTTGCAGCCGGCGAAAGGCCACAGATCATTGTGCCAAAGGATTGGTGGCAGGCGGCTGAATCGACGGGTGGCTGGACGTTGGTGGGCTGCACCGTCTCGCCCGGATTTACATTCGACGGCTTCGAGATGGCACCGAACGGCTTTGATATTCCAAGCGCATAAAGAAACGGCCCGCCTGTTGGCGGGCCGTCGAAGGCTTTTCTGGTCCGGGTGATCAGTTGATCATGGTGTTGAACTCGGAAAGGCTGTCCGAGATGATCGCATACCATTCGCCGGATTCACGCATCTCGGTCAGGCCACGGTTCAACATGGCGATGTAGACGCGACCACGCGGGTTGGTCTTGTGCGTGACGAAGCTCATCTGCAGAAGGTTTGTCAGGTAAGGGTTCTGCGTGATGTCGGCTTCCATGCCCATTTCTGCGGCGGCGCCAGCGACGCTTTCAATTTCAAGTGGGATGATATCCACTTCGCCCGATTGCATGAGTTCGAAGCATTCGCTGACCGACTTTGGCATGACCATCGAGATCACAGGCTCCACGAGGCCTTGTTCTTCGAGGTCGAAAGTGAACCAACCTTCAGGGCGGCACATGGTTGCGCCGGCAAGGTCGCCGTAGCTTCTGGCATCCTTATAGTCGTTGTCGTTCAGGGTGTAGAAACCCACGACGGATTCATAGACTGGCAAGGACGCGTCCAGTTCGGTGCAACGGGCTTTCATGCTGTCCGACAAGAGATCGACCTTTGCGCAGTTCGGGATGTACCAAGCGATCGAAATGTCGAATGCGCCAAGCGGCAAAAGCGTCGACAGGTGCGAGCCCCAATCGTCGATGAAGCTGACGCTGTGTTCACGTGCATTGCCGCCACGGTTAAGTGCAGTGCTGGCAAGTCTGGTCAGCATGCCGCCGCCGGAGAACTGCTCGCCCACAAAGGGCGCCCAGCCATTGGCCGTTACGATCTTGATTGGCGGCTCAAACTGGCTCGACGTGGTGACACGCGCTTCCTGAATGGCTTCCTGCTCTTGGATGAGCTCCTGGGCGGATTGCGCGCCGGGAAGGCTACCATCGGCACAAGGCAGTTGCAGAACGGTGCCGACGGCAATGTCGTTCGGGTTCGAGATCTGGTTGCGGTTGGCGTTGAAGATCTGCTGGTAGTCGAACGTGCCATACGCCGACTGCGCGATCGTGCTCAGCCGGTCACCCGACTGGATCGTGTAGGCGCTACAGGCTTCTTGCGCTGCGGCAGTCGTTGGCAGGAACGGCAGGGCGGTGGCGCCTGCCAGGATCAGTGTCGAGATAAGTGTGTTGCGTTTCATTGCTCTGTCTCTCTTGAATTTGTTGTCGTGATGACCGGGCGCCTTCGGGGTTTGCCCTTCAGGCTCGGGGCGCCCACGGGTGGGGTTTGTCCGGTTACTCACTCATTTCAGTTCACCAGGGCCTTGGGTCTCGCCGAGAGACCTTCAGTGACGATGCTGGCCCATTCGCCGGATTCCAGCATCACGCGAAGGCCCCGATTGAGGTCTTCGATCAGGTCGCTGCTTTTCGGGTTGTCCTTGAGGACAGCAACCTGCAGCGGCTGAATTGAGAACAGGTGGGGGTTTTCAACCACCTGAAAGCTGAGGCCGAGGTCGGCCATGACGTGTTCACCAGCACGCGTATCGAGCGCGACGAGATCGACAGTCCCGTTCATCAGCATTTCGAAGCACGCATGGCTTGATGCGGGTTGAACGATCCGAATGAACGGCTTGCTAAGGCCATTGGCCTTCAGGTGCGCCGTCGTATAGCCCTCGGGCCGGCAGATCGTGGCCCCTTCGAAACCCTCAAAGGCGATGACGTTTTCCAATCCAACACCAGCCTTCGAAAAGAAGCCGTCAACGACCTGATAGATCGGGTCGGAATAGGAGTAGAGATCGCAATGTGGATCGCGGTCTTCACCTGCATCACAAGCTGGCGCCGTCCAAGGGAAGCTGGCATCGAAGGCGCCACGTGGAAGAAGCTCTTCCAGATGGGACGCCCAGTCGTTCACGAAAACGACCTCGACCGGCTGCTCGGAAGCTGCGCGTGTCATGGCCATGCGGACCAGATCGGTGATCATACCCTGATGGGGCAGGCTTTCATCCGTGTAGGGCAGGAAGCCATTGGCGGTAACAAAACTCACGGCCTCACCGTCGGTCACCGCTGGCGTTTCATTGACCATCTCTTGGCCTTCAAGGCACGGAATGCGAAGCACCATGCCAATCTCAATCACGTTCGGATTGCGACCGATTTGCGTGCGGTTCATGCGCCAGACAGCCTGATGGTTGTCCCATCCGAAGGCGGCTTCCGCGATCTCACGCAGCGTGTCGCCTTTCTGGACGCGGTAGAAGCTGCAAGCCTCTTGCGCGTCGGCGCTTTGCGGCGTTGCCACAAAGGC
>CAZMKY010000006.1:0-5190 GCA_964566835.1 uncultured Rhodobacterales bacterium | reverse complement strand
CCCGACCCACGCAAGAGCTTGCCTACGTCGTGTCCGGCGAGCTGGAGGTCGAGATCGCGGGCCAGTGTTTCACTGTGGGGCCCGGTGACAGTTTTCGAATTCGAAATGAGCCCTATCGCTGGGCAAACAATACACAAACGCCCTGCGTCGCGATCTGGGTCATCGCGCCGCCAGTCTACTGAGGAGAAGACAAGATGGCAGATTTTCCAACGACCGCGCGGGTCGTCATCATCGGCGGTTGTGCCGTCGGTGTCTCATCGCTCTACCACTTGGCGAAGGCGGGATGGACGGACTGCGTTCTCTTGGAAAAGAACGAACTGACAGCAGGCTCGACGTGGCACGCCGCTGGCAACTATCCGAACTTCTCCAGTTCCTGGGCGGTCATGAACATGCAGCGCTATTCGCTGGAGCTGTATCGGACGCTCGCGGACGACGTCGACTATCCGATGAATTACCACGTGACGGGCGCGCTGCGCCTGGCGCACAGCAAAGAGCGTATGCAGGAGTTTGAGCGTGTCGCGGGCATGGGTCGTTATCAGGGCCTGGAGCTTGATATTCTGACGCCCGACGAGATGAAGGAATACTATCCCTTTCTCGAAACACATGACCTGGCCGGCGGTCTTTGGGACCCTCTCGATGGCGATATTGATCCCGCGCAGCTGACGCAGGCGATGGCGAAAGGGGCACGCGAGCTCGGCGCATCCATCCAGCGCTTCACCCCGGCGACCGGGGTTTCCCGCGACGGCGATGACTGGATTGTCCACACCGAAAAGGGTGATATTCGCTGCGAATACGTCGTGAACGCGGCTGGCTATTATGCGCAGCGTGTCGGCGAATGGTTCAAGCCCTATGGGGGCCGCACCGTGCCAATGGTCGTGATGAGCCACCAGTATTTCCTGACGGAAGAAATCCCGGAAATTGCGGAATGGACGAAAGAGCATGGCCACAAGCTGCCGATGATCCGGGACGTGGATTCGTCCTACTATCTGCGACAGGACAAGAACGGCCTGAACCTTGGTCCCTATGAGCGCAACTGCAAGGCGCACTGGGTCACGCCGGATGATCCGATGCCACATGATTTCAGCTTCCAGCTGTACCCGGACGATCTGGAGCGGCTGGAATGGTACATCGAGGACGCGATGGCACGTGTGCCGGTTCTGGGCACCGCGGGTGTTGGTCGCAACATCAATGGTCCTATTCCATACGCGCCCGATGGTTTGCCCATGATTGGCCCGATGCCGGGCGTGACGAACGCGTTTGAAGCGCATTCCTTCACCTTCGGTATCGTGCAAGCCGGCGGTGCCGGAAAGGTCGTTGCCGAATGGATCACCGAGGGCGAAACGGAATGGGACATGTGGGCCGTCGATTCCCGTCGCTACACGACTCATGCCGACCACGACTTTTGCTTGGCCAAAGCGTTGGAGACCTACGGCCACGAATACGCGATGCACTTCCCGCATCACGCCTGGCCTGCTGGGCGGAATAAGAAGATGTCCAGCCTCCAATCGCGTCTTGAAGACGCCGGTGCCGTCTTTGGCGCCTATAACGGCTGGGAGCGTGCAAACTGGTTCGCCAAGGACGGGGATGACACCAGCGAAGAGGCAACGCAGACTTGGAACCGTGAGGGCCCGTGGGAGCCTCGCGTGCAGGAAGAATGCGAAGCTGTTCGCGACGGCTGCGGGATCATCGCCATCACCGGCTTTTCGCGCTTCAAGATCGAAGGGCCGGGCGCGCGCGACTTTGTAGACGGCCTGACGGCCTCGCGCCTTCCCAAACCCGGCCGGATCGGTTTGGCCTACTTCCCGGACAGTCGCGGTCGCATCCTGACCGAGATGTCGGTGTTCCCGTACTCGGATGACGAGATGACGCTGGTCACTGCCGCTTTGGCGCAGTGGCATGACGCCGAACTCTTTACCCGTCAGATGCCGGAGGGCCTGACCCTGACCGATCACACGGCTGAGCGCGAAGCGCTTCTGGTGACCGGACCGAAGTCTCGCGACATTCTTGCGCCTCTGGTTGAAGGCTTTGATCTTGATGCGTCTTGGTTGACCTTCCAGACCGGCGGCACTGTCGCGGGTGTCCCTGCCGTCCTTGCGCGGGTCAGCTTCGTGGGTGAGTTGGGTTGGGAAGTGCATGTGGCAATGGAGGACGCACCGGCCGTTTGGGATGCCGTGACCACAGGCGGCGCAACGCCGTTCGGCATGTTCGCGCTGAACAGCCTCCGACTGGAAAAGTCCTACCGGGCGTGGAAGGGGGATCTTTCCACAGACTACACCCTGCTCGAGGGCGGTCTCGACCGGTTCACGCAACTCGATAAACCACATGACTTCCCGGGAAAGGCAGCGCTTTTGTCCGAGAAGCAGCAGGGTGTGAAGAAGCGGTTCGTCACGCTCAAGGTCGATGCGGGCGAGGCCGATGCGCCCTACATGTCGACACTTTGGAATGGCGATGAAGTCGTTGGTGAAACTACGTCCGGCGGCTGGGGATACCGCGTCGGCCACTCCATCGCCTTGGGCATGTTGCGCATTGACCTGACTGAACCGGGAACAGAGCTGGAAGTCGAAATCTTCGGCGAGCGTTGCAAGGCAACCGTGACGGGCGACGGCGCGCTTTGGGACCCAAAGAACGAGCGGATCCGAGCTTGAAGGAGCTGCGAGGGGCGCTGCCCCTCGCGCACCCCGGGGTATTTTGAAACAGAGGAATGAGGCGGACCGGTCTGTGACGGACATCGTGTTGCTCGACGGAGCGATCGGGCAGGAACTGACACATCGGGGAAAGGGCGAGGACAACCCTCTCTGGTCGACGGCCGTGATGGCCAGCGATCCGGACATGGTCGGGGCCCTTCACAGCGAATACTTCGCGGCCGGTGCGACCGTCGCGACAACCAACACCTATGCCCTGCTTCCCGACCGCGTGGGAAAATTCGGCATGGCCGAAAGACTGGACGACTTGGTGCGCGTGGCTTTCGATCAGGCCGAGGCTGCGCGTGACCGGCATGGATCTGGCCGTATCGCAGCCGCCCTTGGGCCCTTGGGGCAGTCGTATCGCGCTGATCTGGTTTGGAGCGTTCACGAAGCGGTTCGCGAATACACGCCAGTTCTCTCGCAGGCATCGCGAGCTGATTTGATCTTGTGCGAGACCGTCGCGTCGATTGCACAGGCCGAGACTGTGCTCTCCGCAATACGCGAGTTGTCAAATTTGCCAGTCTGGATTGCCTTCACTGTCAACGATGCCGATGGCACCAAGCTGAGATCAGGTGAGAGCCTTTCTGACGCAATGGCCGCCGCTCGATCAGCCGAGGCAGTTCTACTCAATTGCTCGCGGCCCGAAGCGATCGCCGATGGTGTGCCGCATCTTGCTGCGGCTGGCCGACCATATGGGGCCTATGCAAACGGGTTCACCGCAATTTCCGATGCCTTCCTGGGCGCGCGTCCGACGGTCAATGCCTTGACCGAACGCGACGATATGGGGCCCGAGGCTTACGCGCGTGCCGCGCTTGGCTGGGCCGCCGAAGGCGCGACGATTTTGGGGGGCTGCTGCGAAGTCGGCCCCCACCACATCAAGGCGCTTCATCATGCGCTTCTCTCTCACGGATACGAGGTCATCTGATGTCACTCCCAACTCATGCACGTGTCGTCATCATCGGGGGCGGTGTCATCGGCTGCTCGATCGCTTATCATCTGGCCAAGCTCGGCTGGAAAGATGTGGTGCTGGCTGAGCGCAAGCGCCTGACGTCCGGAACGACGTGGCATGCTGCTGGCCTCATTGCGCAGTTGCGCGCCACCGCCAACATGACGCGTCTGGCAAAGTATTCACAGGAACTCTACGGCGAACTTGAGGCCGAAACCGGGGTCGCAACCGGGTTCCGCCGCTGTGGGTCCATCACCGTGGCGCTGACGGAAGAGCGCCAGGAAGAGATCATGCGCCAAGCCTCGATGGCCCGCGCCTTTGGCGTCGAAGTCGAGGCGATCAGCCCGGACGAGGTAAAGGCCCGCTATCCCCACATCGAAGTCGGCGATGTTGTGGGCGGTGTCTGGCTGCCGAAAGACGGGCAGGGCGATCCAGCGAACATCGCACTCGCGCTGGCAAAAGGCGCGCGTCAGAACGGTGCCAAGATCGTAGAAGGCACGAAGATCACCAAAGTCCATCGCAAAGGCGACAGGGTCACCGGCGTTGATTGGACGACCGAGGCCGGCGAAAGCGGTCACACCACGTGCGAAGCCATTGTCGTGTCTTCAGGCATGTGGAGCCGTGAAGTTGGCCTGATGGCAGGCGTGACGATCCCGGTTCAGGCCTGCGAGCATTTCTACATTGTGACAGAAAACATCGAAGGGCTGACGCAAATGCCGGTGCTGCGCGTCCCGGATGAATGCGCCTATTACAAGGAAGACGCTGGCAAGATCCTCTTGGGCGCATTCGAGCCCGTCGCAAAGCCGTGGGGTCCAATTCCGGAAAGTTTCGAATTCGATCAGCTGCCGGAAGACTTTGACCACTTTGAGCCGATCTTGGAACAGGCGGTTGAGCGGATGCCAATGCTGGCCGAAGCGGGCATTCACACCTTCTTCAATGGGCCGGAAAGCTTCACGCCGGACGATGCCTATCATCTTGGTCTTGCGCCGGGGTCCGCAAATGTCTGGGTCGCTGCGGGCTTTAACTCTATCGGTATTCAATCTGCTGGGGGCGCTGGCATGGCCTTGGCATCGTGGATGGACACAGGCGAGAAACCGTTCGACTTGGGCGATGTCGACATCGCGCGCGTGCAGCCCTTCCAGAAGAACAAACGTTATTTGAAGGAGCGTGCCACGGAAACGCTTGGTCTGCTTTATGCAGATCACTTCCCCTACCGCCAGAAGGCAACCGCACGTGGTGTTCGCCGGTCGCCGCTTCATGGGCACTTGATGGAACAAGGCGCGGTCATGGGCGAGTTTGCAGGTTGGGAGCGCGCCAACTGGTTCGCCAATGAGGGTCAGAAGGCCGAGTACGAATACACGTGGAAGCGCCAGAACTGGTTTGCCAACACCGCGGCGGAGCACGAAGCCATCCGGACAGGTGTCGGACTTTACGACATGTCGAGCTTTGGCAAGATCCGTGTCGAGGGACCAGACGCTGAAACCTGCCTTAACCGGATCTGCGGCGGTGACATGTCTGTGCCGGTTGGCAAGATCGTCTATACGCAGTTCTTGAATTCTC
>CAZMKY010000005.1:0-1838 GCA_964566835.1 uncultured Rhodobacterales bacterium | reverse complement strand
CATCACATCGGACAGCATACTTGAAGTCATGGCTGGCCGCGTCACGACCATCGCCCCTGAGGGCGACGACGTTGTCTCGGTCAAAATCATCAGTGGTGTTGACGAAGGTCATGTCACGGTCAATCCGGACAACACCATGGCCTTGGTCATGACCCTGTCCGATTTCACCGGCGCACAGGCATTCACCTATGAAGTGACCCGCGCCGACGGCAGCATTGAGACGCATGAGGTTGACCTGAACGTCACAGAAGGCGTCCAAGACGCAGGCTGGGGCACCGGCGAGTCGCACTACATGCTGGCCGTTGATGAGAATGACAAAGTCATTGTTGAGACCGGTGACAACCACACCAAGGTTTTCGTGTCAGGCTCTGAAAGCGCTCTTTCTCTCTCTGACATCGCAGCTATTGAAGGTTTGTCTGTCGAAGACATCACCGGCAGATGGCTGGCAGAGCAAGGGTCCTATGGCCAAAGCGAAGACTTGGCGCTTGATGCAGAAGCCGGGCGTTTGATGTGGGAAAACATCACGCCCATCTGGTCTACCACCTCAAATCATCTCTTGTTTGAAAGAGGCTACGAATACGACGATTTGGGGCCGCTGATCTTTAGATCGGTGGATGGCGAAAGCGAGCTGCAGCCCATCTTGTTTGGCGCATATGGCGAGGGTGACAAGCCGATCCTGAACACCAAAATCTCGGTCTATCAGGAGCCCACGACAAATATTGTTTTCCAGGACCTGCACATCACGGGCGGCGCCCGGCTGCTCATGCCAGAAGACTGGATCTTCGACAATGTGACATTCACAGAGGCTGGCCTTGGTATTTCAGACGGCGTCGGCGTCACGTTCCATAACTCCAGCATCTACGATATCGCCCGGGATGAACCGGCATTCGGCGACGACTGGCATGCACACACGGATCGCCTGACGGGTCTATATGTGCAAAACTCCGAAGGCACGCTCCTTGATGGTCTCTTCGTTGACCATATTGGCTGGACTGAAGGTTACGAAGACGGCGACGTGCAACCGCCCAGCATGTTCAGCCATAATATTTACATTAACCATATGAACTGGGACCTTACGGTTAGAGATACAATCTCCATGCAGGCGTCGAGCTTTGGGATTGTGGCGCGTTCCGGTGGTTTCTTTGAAGACGTTCTGTTTCTGGACAACAATGCAGCAATGCACATGTATGGCGGTGACTACGTTGGTGCAGGCCCGATCGGAAACTACACCTTGATCTCCGGCACGGTTGTCACGTCCGCGGGCCATCGCTTTGCCGACCAGATCGGAGCAGTATCTGCAGGCATCTCGGATGCTGGAAACCTGTCCACCTGGGTCGACAATATTATCACGCACTTGGCCGACCCCAACAATCAAGACGAAATCGATGCGAAGCGTGTGCCACACGATCCGCTCGTGCAGGATGACCCCTACTACGACGATACGATCCTCTATAACTGGAACTCGGATGCTTACTTCTTCCATCCGGACCGGAATACAGACGGGCTGGACACGGACGTTCTTGACCAGACGACAATTCAGCTTTTCACCGCTGCACTTCTGGGGGACGAGAACGCAACCATAGGCGATCTGGCCGATTACCTCCGCGCTCAGTATGGCAGCGACGCCGAGAAGTCCGTCGACGCGGACCTCATCATTGAGTTCTTCCGCGAGGGCTTTGGGCTTGAGGTCGATTTGCGTGGAGAGGCCGAAACCCTTCAGTTTGTCCCGAATGATATCGGCGACGGTGTGCGTTGGGACAACCGGCTGAACTGGGACACCCAAGACCTGCCGGGCACTCAAGATGGCGACAGCGTCGACCTCAATGGCAACGAGGTTG
>CAZMKY010000004.1:0-2131 GCA_964566835.1 uncultured Rhodobacterales bacterium | reverse complement strand
TGGTACCAATGCTGGCTCAAGCTTTGGTCCTGTTGACGACAACAACCGCGCGCGGAACAGAGGTTTGGCAGCGACTGTTTTGTCCGCAGAGCGGTCGTTGAGGAAGGGCATGGCGAACGGCCGCTTTGAGCCCAATTCAGTCTATTGCTTCAACTCGGCAGTCCTTAGCTTCGCTGAAATGCGCCCTCAGTTCGAGGTTGAGTATGTCTGCCCCTCAAAATCAAACATCTGCAGTCCTATTGCTTTGGCTTCAAGACGCCGTGCACAGTCCTTCAAGGCGTCACGAAACGAAGCGATCCCCGGCTCTTCTTCTCTTCCGCTACGGCATACGAACCAGAATTGGGATTTCGGACGGACGGCGACGTCAAACGGCGCAATCAAGCGTCCCTCGGAGACATGCGACAGAGTTGCGAAGTAGCCGCCCATAGCGATGTGCCCGGTCTCACAAGCCATATCGACCGCTGTAAGCGTGTCCGAACAGTTCATCGCATACTGCGTCGGCGGCTCTAGCCCTTGGGCAAGAAACCATGGTCTCCATGCTGTCAATCCAGGGGTCATGTCTTGACTATAGTCGACGTCGATCAGGCCGTGCGTTTCAAGATCGGTGGGTGACGTAATCTTGCGCGCAATGTCCGGGCGCATGTGCGGCGTGAACCAGGGTCTTAGAATTGGTTCGGCGAACACGCCCTCGGGAGGGGCGATGGAATACCTGATTGCGGCGTCCGGACCGGTTTCGTCCAAGGCACGATTCAATTGCGATAGATCCCACGAGACCCGCACGAAGGAGTTCGCCGTGGACTTCGCGACGATTTCGTCGAACAACCACCGCTTCACTGCCGCAACAGGCGCTGTCACCCGAATGACGGGAACTTCGTCAGGCGTTTCTAGCGAAAGCCACGCCGCCTCAATCAGATCAAACCCTTTCGTCAACTCAACCATCAACTTTGCACCTTGCGGCGTCAGTTCAATTGCCCTGTGTTTACGAACGAAAAGAGGGAAGCCGAGGTCCTCCTCAACGCGTTTCACTTGGAACCCGACCGCTGCCGGGCTGACCGAAAGTTCTGCGGCCGCCAAGGCGAAGCTTTGGTGCCGCGCTGCGGCCTCGAAGCTCCTAAGAGCGTTCATAGATGGGAGACGTCTTGCCATTCTGGACAAGTATACCTTGTCCAAGAGCGCAAGAGAACTGATTTGAGTGGTTCCAGCAAACGCGCTCAAGTTCCTTCATCAATTTAGGAGGAAACTATGAAGAAACTCTGCGGACTCGTTGCTTTCGCCGCGCTCTCCATGACGCAAGCTGCCTTGGCAGAAGAGCTGCCTCTAAGCTGGGCAAAGCCGAGCGGAATGGCTCCTGGTCCAATCGACGGCAGCTCGGTTCTGTTGCATCGAAGTGCAGCCGGCGCAGCAATGACGCTCAAAACGTCGGAACTGAAACCGGGTCATGCCGTTACAGTTTGGTTTGTCGCAATTCAGTCGCCTGAGAACTGCAAATCAAACCCGTGTTCGCCGATGGAAGCGATGGGCATGGAAGAGAAGATGAACCCGGTTGCAACAAATGCAGGCGGTGCAGTCGTAAGCAATGACGGTCACATTCGGGTTCAAGGCTTTTTGCCCGTTGGGGAAGTCGCCGGGAACTTCTACGAAACACAGTTCACCGCGCCGGAAACAAGCGAGTACCACATCGTGGTGCACGACCATGGCCCCTTGATACCGGAACTCGCAGCCGACCAAATCTCGTCGTTCCGCGGTGGATGCACTGCAGACAGCGTTCCGCCTTTTTATCCCGATAGCTCGCGCACCGACGGACAGGGTGGTCCGAACACGTGCGTCACCCAACAAGTGGCGCTGTTTGTGCCATCTGGTCTTGTCTCCAACTGAGAAAACGCCGCCGTTTCCTAGGCAAGATTGACCGCGGATTCTGCACCAGCTGATTTCGATCAGGTCGCCAAAAGCAAAAGCGCCGCCAAGACTTACCTCTTCCTGGCTCGCTTTGTGAATGGTCACTGTATCGAAATGCGAAACGCCGCCAAATTCTGTGGCGGCGTTTCGTTTTCAATTCACCCGATTTTGAGTGCGAGACGCTTTGTCGAGAGACTGCTTCATTCCGCACCCCCGACCGCCAGGGGACGGCTGC
>CAZMKY010000003.1:0-6219 GCA_964566835.1 uncultured Rhodobacterales bacterium | reverse complement strand
GCTGGCCGAGGGCACCGAGATGGTGATGCCGGGCGACAACGTGTCGTTCACGGTGGACCTGATCGCGCCGATCGCGATGGAAGAGAAGCTGCGCTTCGCCATCCGTGAAGGCGGCCGCACCGTCGGCGCAGGCGTCGTCTCAAAGATCATCGAGTGATCTTGACCTGAACTGCTGCACCGGTTCGCGCCGGGGCAAGATTTGGAAGGGCCGCCTTTTGGGGCGGTCCTTTTCCTTTGGCCTTCGCCAAGACTTCGGACATGATCGGGTCATTCATACAAACAGGTGCCCCCTTGGCCGATCTTCGCAAAACCATCATTCAACGAGAGAGAATTCTGGCAGATGCCTATGGCCCGCCCTGCGACCCCATCTGCCGGGTCGTGGCAATGGCCGTCGTCCGCAATCCGCTTGCCGGGCGGTTCGAGGAAGACCTGACGCCGCTGTTTGAAATCGGCGCAGAGGTCGGCGCGCGGCTTGCCGAAGAGGCCATTGCGCATCTGGACAAGCCGCCCGTGTCCTACGGCAAGGGCGCGATTGTTGGCGTCGGCGGCGAAATGGAACATGGCGGCGGATTGATCCATCCGCGACTGGGCAAGCCCATGCGGGCGGTTGCAGGGGGTGGTGAGGCCGTCATCCCGTCGAACGTCAAGATTGGCCCGCCCGGAACACAACTGGACCTGCCTCTTGGTCACAAGGACAACCCCTGGTCCTTTGATCACTTCGACACCATGACGGTCTTCGTCCCTGACGCGCCGGGACCCGGCGAAATCGTCATGGTCGTTGCCTATGCCGACGGCGGTCGTCCCTTGCCCCGTTGCGGTGCAGGGCCGGTCACCAGTTGAACTGCCGGACATGGCGACATCTTTCCCACCCCCGAACACCCGCTTTCCAGTGGTTCTGCCCGATGGCGCGCCGCATGAGGGAACGGTCTTTCTGAACGCCGCGGTCGATCATCCGAACTGGGACATTGGCGATTATACCTATGCGTCTGCCTTCGACCCGCCCGAGGATTGGGCCGCGCGGTTGGCGCCGTGGCTCTACCCCGGCGCGCCGGAGCGGCTGAAGATCGGGAAATTCGGCCAGATCGCGGACGGCGTGCGCTTTGTGACGGCTTCGGCCAATCACCGTTTCGACGGACTTTCCAGCTATCCTTTCGGCATCTTCGATGGTTTCGGCGAGCGACCTTCACTGCCTAAGGTCACGCCCGAGGCTTTTCCGGATACGGTCGTCGGTCATGACGTCTGGATCGGGACTGGGGCCATGATCCTGCCGGGGGCACGGATCGGAAACGGGGCCATTATCGCGGCGGGTGCTGTCGTCGCCGGAACGGTCGCGGATTACACGATCGTAGGCGGCAACCCCGCACGGGTCATCCGGCCACGCATCTCGGACAGGGATGCGGACCGGATGAACAATGTCGCTTGGTGGGACTGGCCTATTGCGCACATTCTGGCCCACGAGGCCCAGATCTGCGGCGGCGACATTGATGCCTTGGAGGCGTCACACCCCTAGGCGCTGGCGGCCGTGAAGTTGAGCGAAAAGCCGTTTATGCAATGGAGCGGACGGCCTTTGACTTCCGGCAGCGCAACAAGGTGGCCAAGGTGCGATCCGCAGCGGCGGCAATGGACTTCCATCATGGCTGCCATTTGAGCAAAGGGATCACCGGGTTCCCCACCCTTGAGGTCCATGCCGGTCAGAACGGCGTCGCGCTCTGAGTGGCGGAAGAAGACCCAGCCACGCTCTAGTTCGACCTTCTGCAGGCTGTCGTAGATCTTCAGATTGCAACCTTTGCAGGAATAGACGCCGGGCGTCGTGTTGTTCCAGAGCCTGCTGCTGCGCGGGGCTTCGGTGCCATCTTGGCGCAGGACATAGTATTCGATCTCGTCCAGTTGCGCCTGCCATTCGGCGTCCGTTTTCGTGACTTCGTATTGAAACGTGTCGGTGTCGTATCCTGCGGCAGATTTGCCGGCCTCAGCGGGTTTTGCGGTTGTGGACGCGAGCGCTGCGGCAGCAACGCTACCGCTCAAAAAGGCCCGACGTCCGAATTCGGGGCTGTCCATTGGTCTCTCCTAAAAAATATCTGAGACCGAAGATGGAGCCCCTCGCGTTCACATGCCACTCAAGTTGGCGGCACCTCAAGCGTGAGCGCACGTATATGTGAAAAGGGCGCTCCTTGCGGAACGCCCTTTGAAAACAGTGTCTCGTCCAACCTTAGGCGGCGGCTTTGTTGACACCTTCTTCCGTCGCGATGTGCGTCATCGTGCGGTCACCATCATAGGTGTCGTCCAGAAGCTTTTGCAGAACGTGTGCGTCGTCCTCAAGGCCGAGGCGCTTGGCGAAAGCAACGAGGCAGCCATAGCCGGCAAGGGCGTAGTGCACCATGCGCTGGTACTGCGTGATGATCATGGCGTCTTGCGCGTCTGCATCACCGAAATCGGACTCAAGGCCATGTGCCCGGGCTTCGGCGACAAGACCTTCCATGCCCTTGCAGTGTTCGCCCATTGGGTCAATTTCGTGATCCTTGCAGAGCTTCTCAAGCGCTTCAAAGCCGTCCTTGATGCCGTCCGCGCCAGCGTTCAGCGCGGATTGCAGACCTTCGTGCTTGGCCGCATCCGCCAGTTCGCGGGTGACGCCATGCGATTGCTTGCAGGCGCTGACGAGGTCTTGAAGTTGGTCATGATAGACGTCGGACAGGTTGTTAAGTGCCATAAGTGGCCTCCTTCACTTGTTACGATTTGCATTCGGTGAACCAACGTCCCGGGCCGCGACCTGTTCCACGAAAGTCTGTGGCGTCGGCAAGTTGCTGCGCAAGAGGGCAGGCAGGTCGTTGACGGGTAGTGCGTGGCACAGAACGTTACCCGGATGACATGTGTTTCGTGCTACGATGGTCCGGTTCAACACCGAGGGATTCCATGACACATCATCTTTCTCGCCGCTCTTTTCTGGCTTCTACTGCAGGCATGGGCCTGATCGCGCTTCACCCCTTCGCGGCGCGTGCCAGCGCCGGGCAGGCCCATTTGCGTTTGATGGAAACGACGGACCTTCACGTTCACGTCTTTCCCTATGACTACTATGGCGACCGCCCTGTCGACACTGTTGGTCTGGCCCGGACGGCGGCGCTGGTCGAAGAGGTACGCGCCGAGGCGGGCAACGCCATGTTGATCGACAATGGCGATTTCCTGCAGGGCAATCCGATGGGAGACTACATCGCCTATGAGCGAGGCATGAAGGAAGGCGATAGCCACCCGATCATCACCGCCATGAACACTCTTGGCTTCGACGCAGCGACCATCGGCAACCACGAGTTCAACTATGGCCTCGACTTCCTCATGAAATCGATGGCGGGTGCTGACTTCGAGGTCACGTTGGCAAACGTGGCATCCGAGGCGGGGTCGGGCCCGCGCGCCGACAAGACGTTGTTCAAGCCATACGTCATCCTGAACAAGACGATCACCGACGGCGCGGGCGAAAGTCACCAGATCAAGGTTGGTCTGATCGGGTTTGTCCCGCCGCAAATCATGCAGTGGGATCGCCGTCATCTGGAAGGCAATGTCGTGGCCCGCGACATCTTGGAGACAGCACGCGCCTGGGTCCCGCAGATGAAAGAAGAAGGGGCGGATATCATCGTTGCGCTCAGCCATTCCGGGATCGGACCCGTGGCTGAAAGCGAGATGATGGAAAACGCATCCGTGCCTTTGGCGCGGGTGGACGGGATTGATGCGATCCTGACCGGTCACCATCACCGCGTGTTCCCCTCCTCGGCCTATGACAATGTTGAAGGCGTCGACACGACCGCCGGCACGATCTTCGGCAAGCCTGCGGCCATGGGCGGCTTCTGGGGCAGCCATTTGGGCCTGATCGATCTGATGCTGGAGAAATCCGGCGGCGAATGGCGCGTCATCGGCCACACTTCTGAGGCACGGCCGATTTCCAAGCGGAACGAGGACCGGTCCGTCACCGCGCTGGTCGAAAGCGTGCCTTCGGTTCTGGCTTCGGTTCAGGCAGAGCATGACGAAACGCTTGCCTATGTCCGGCGTGCGGTTGGCAAGACGGATGCACCACTGCACAGCTACTTCGCGCTGGTGGCAGACGATCCCTCTGTCCAGATCGTCTCAATCGCCCAGAAATGGTACATTGAGCAGATGTTGGCGGGCACGGAATATGCCGGACTTCCGATCCTGTCGGCGGCCGCGCCGTTCAAGGCGGGTGGTCGCGGTGGACCGGAATACTTCACGGATGTTCCGGCAGGCGATGTCGCCATCAAGAACGTATCGGACCTGTACCTTTATCCGAACACGGCGCGCGCGGTTCTGGTGACCGGCGCGCAGGTGAAGGACTGGCTGGAACGCTCGGCCGGGATGTTCAACCAGATCGAAGCTGGCAGCGAAGGTGCGCTTCTTCTGAACCCCGAGTTCCCG
The DNA here is from genome assembly GCA_964566835.1 of uncultured Rhodobacterales bacterium. GTDB lineage: Bacteria > Pseudomonadota > Alphaproteobacteria > Rhodobacterales > Rhodobacteraceae > CAZMKY01. Next base: position 1,803 of record CAZMKY010000003.1, on the reverse strand, counting down.
TCCTACAACTTTGACGTCATCGACGGGGTCACCTACCAGATCGACCTGTCGCAGCCGTCGAAGTTCGGACCGAAAGGCGATCTGCTGAATGCTGACGCCAGCCGGATCGTGAACCTTCAGTTCAACGGTCAGTCTGTCGATCCGAACCAGAAGTTCGTCATCGCGACGAACAACTATCGTGCCTCTGGTGGTGGCAAGTTCCCGGGTGCCTTGGGCGATACCATCATCTTTGAAGGCCCGGACACGAATCGCGACGTGATCGTGCGCTATATCGTGGAGCAGGGAACCATCAGCCCCAGCGCTGATGCCAACTGGACTTTCGCGCCGATGCCGGGGACCAGTGTCTTGTTCGAGACGGGGCCAAAGGCGGCTGATTATGCCGGTGATGTGAAAGGCGTCACGCTGTCGCCTGCGGGCGATGGTGACGGCGGCTTTACCCGTTTCCGACTGGATCTCTGACCCGGCCTGATGCAAAGACGGCGCGCCCCAACGCCGGGGCGCGCTTTCCCACTTGCAACCGCGCTTGCTGAGGGCTATCCGGTCACCCGGCCTTAGGGGTGTAGCTCAGTTGGTAGAGCATCGGTCTCCAAAACCGAGGGTCGGGGGTTCGAGCCCCTCCGCCCCTGCCAGGCCAAAGAACGGTTGGCGGACTTGATGAACGCCGTGCGAATGCGTATCTCGCAGAGCGATCAGAGGAAGAAGTCGATGGCCAACCCGTTTCAGTTCATTCAGCAAACCCGTGCCGAGATTGCCAAGGTCGTTTGGCCGTCCCGCCGCGAAGTTGCCCTGACCTCCATGATGGTCTTCGCACTGGCCATCGTGACGGCGATCTTTTTCTTCTTCGTGGACTGGATCATTCGCACCGGTCTTGAAGGCGTTCTGACCTTTTTCGCCTGATCTGACGACTCTGACATCTTGAAATCGGCGCCGCGCCCCGGTATGGGACGCATCAATCCCGACACGATGAACCGCTAAAGCGCCAGACAGGCGCAGCGACCTCGTGGCCGGAAGCGGCTGGAATTTGGACGAAGGAAAAGGTCAATGGCGAAGCGCTGGTATTCCGTAAGCGTATTGTCGAACTTCGAGAAGAAGATCGCGGAACAGATCCGTCACTCGGTCGAGGACGCCGGTCTTGAAGACCAGATCGAAGAAGTTCTTGTTCCGACCGAAGAAGTCATCGAGATCCGGCGCGGCAAGAAAGTCCCGACCGAACGCCGCTTCATGCCGGGCTATGTGCTGGTCCGGATGGAGATGTCGGACGAAGGGTATCACCTGATCAACTCCATCAACCGCGTGACCGGCTTCCTTGGCCCCCAAGGTCGTCCGATGCCAATGCGCGATGAGGAAGTGAACGCGATCCTGAACCGCGTCGAAGAAGGCGAATCTGCACCGAAGCTGATGATCTCGTTCGAGGTCGGCGAGAAGGTGAAGGTCAACGACGGCCCGTTCGAGGACTTCGACGGCATGGTCGAAGAAGTCGACGACGAAAACCAGCGCCTGAAGGTCACGGTTTCGATCTTTGGTCGTGCAACGCCGGTCGAACTGGAATTCACGCAAGTCAGCAAGCAGACCTGATCAAGGCGCGAAGGGGTAGGCCAGATCCAGCGCAGTTGCGTTCGGAAAGTACCCTGCCAAGACGTCGCGGTCGGCAAGGAACGCGGCTTCCAGATCTTTTTTCAACGCGTCCGGCAAGCTCGGGCGCGTTTTCATTTGCCGACCTTCGCGGATCCGTGTGCGGACCGATTTCGGGACGAGCGTGCGGCGGAGTGCCCGCGCCACGGGATTGTCGATCAAGAGAGACTG
>CAZMKY010000002.1:0-10214 GCA_964566835.1 uncultured Rhodobacterales bacterium | reverse complement strand
TCACCTGTTCGAGCAGGCGACGATTACCGACAAGTCGGTCAGCAAGGACGATCTTCAGAAAGCTGTTGAGGCTCTCGAAGAAGAGTGATCCTTCTTCGCACTTTGGTGTGAGTACAGATCAGAAAAGGCCGCCGGGACCCGGCGGCCTTTTTCTTTTCCCTCGTCTCAGGTCTTTGGCGGCTTAGCGCGGGCAAACGCTGCGGGACGTGACCGGGCCGTAAATGCGGCTGCGCGTCCGCGGACGGAATTGTTCTTCGAAGGTGTAAGCTATGTCATTGCGCGAGACGTCTTCGCGACGGGTGCGCTTGCCAATAAAGGGGTTCGGCTGGCCAGCTTTCTTCCAGCTCGCGTAGGTGCGGAACGTCAGCGTGGACGTCAGGTAGTAGACGTACAGAAGCACACGGCCAAAGGAAGCTTGGAGAGGGGACATATTCGACATTTGTTTACACTCTTACAGATATTCTAATCAGGACTGGGGCCATATTAACCAATACAATGCGACGGAAATTCGACGGCAGCGCGAAACTTTTTGGGTTGGCTAAAAAGCCCAGATTTCGCCCGAATTACTACGGTTTGCCTGATCAACGTTGCCCTTGCGGCAAGCTTTGTTTCCCGAACGTCGACGTTGAGTTTCACAATTGACCCTCGCGTCAGCCTACTGTCTTGGGATAAATGTCTCGCAGTAACCAGTGATGTGAGTACAGCGCATGAAATGTGGCGCCCTTCCTCTACCCGAATACGACTATTCGTTCGATGGCCCGCTGGATTCGGCGGCGCTGTCCGAAACGATGCGTCGTCTTTCGCTCACGGCACTGAACGAACTTGAGGCTGCCATTGCCAGCCAGCAGCGGAACGCCGCGCCAAGCGACGCGATCATGGAAATCTTGGCCGCCGTTGCGCCGTTGGACCTTGATTGGTCCAACTGGATGTCGTCGGGGCGCTAGATTTTTCGTCCGGTGAACTGCGAGACCGAAACGCCAGCTTCCAATAGCCCGTCCTTCACGGCGGCGGACAGAGCCACAGCTTCTGCCGTGTCTCCATGGACGCAAATCGTATCGATCGACGTCTCGAGGCGAGTCCCGTCTTCGGTCAGGATCGCGCCTTCGCGCACCATGTTGACGATCCGAGACGCTGCGACGGCGGGGTCTCGGATAACGGCACCCGGCAAGCGGCGGTCGACCAGCGTGCCGTCCGAGTTGTAGGCGCGGTCTGCGAAGATTTCACCGGCCCAAAGCGCGCCAAGGTCTTTGACCACCTCCTCCATCAAGGTGGCCGATAGCCCCATGATGATAATGTCTGGCGCAACGTCCAGCGCGGCCGAATAGCAGGTTCTGGCAAGCTCGGCATCCACCATTGCCATGTTGGACAATGCGCCGTGCAACTTCAGATGTCGTACGGTGCCGCCGACGGACTTGGCCATCGCCTGGGCGGCGCCGACCTGATAGCGGATCTGGTTAGCCAGGACAGGGTGGGGGACGTTCATCTTCCAGCGACCAAATCCGATCAGATCGCCGAAGCCCGGGTGCGCGCCGATCCCGACGCCACGCTCGACTGCCATGGCCATGGTGTCAGCCATCGTGGTCGGGTCGCCTGCGTGGAAGCCGCAAGCGACATTGGCCGATGTGACGATATCCAGAAGCGCCTTGTCGTCGCCCATGCTCCATGGGCCAAAGCCTTCACCCATATCCGAATTCAGATCGACTGCATTGGCCATCGCCGCCTCCATCCCGTCCTGCGCGCGGTGGAGTGAACAGTCGTGGCTGCGAAGATGCAAGCCTGCTTGCGATAGACGGTTGCGTGCGCGTCTTCGTCACTCGCAAAAGAAAAAGGCCGCCCGAATTGGGCGGCCTTTCACGCTGATTGATCCTATTCGGATCAGTCTTCGTCTTCTTCGCCAGCGGGCTCTTCCGCTTCAGCTTCTTTAGCTTCGGCTTCCGGGGCGACTTCGGTTTCCAACTCGTCCAGCTCGGCAGCGCCGATTTCGTCGAAGAGTTCGGCGATTTCGAGTTCAGCTTGCGCTTCTTCCTCGGCGGCCTGCTCAATGACGTCGACACCTTGCGCCTGCAGCTCGGCCTCTTCGGTGGAGCGTGCGACGTTCAGTTCGATCTGAGCTTCGACTTCCGGGTGCAGCGAAACGGTGACCGTGTGGATGCCGAGTTCTTTGATCGGTGCGGTCAGAGCAACCTGACGGCGATCGATCGAGAAACCAGCTTCGGTTGCGGCATCGGCCGCGTCACGGGTCGAAACCGAACCGTAGAGCGAACCTGCGTCGGATGCAGAACGAATCACAACGAACTGCTGACCGTTGAGGCTGTCTGCCAGCTTTTCGGCTTCGGCGCGGGACTCCGCGTTCCGGGCTTCGAGGTTGGCTTTCTCGGCTTCAAACTGTTCGATGTTCGCCTTGGAGGCCCAGAGCGCCTTCTTCTGCGGAAGAAGGAAGTTACGAGCGTAACCGTCTTTGACGGTGACGACTTCGCCCATTTGGCCCAGCTTGGCGACACGTTCGAGAAGAATGACTTGCATGGGTCTCTCTCCTTACTTCACGGCGTAGGGCAGCAGGGCGAGGAAGCGGGCGCGCTTGATGGCACGAGCCAGTTCACGCTGCTTCTTTGCCGAGACGGCGGTGATACGGCTGGGCACGATCTTGCCACGCTCAGAGATATAGCGCTGCAGAAGACGCGTGTCCTTGTAGTCGATCTTCGGCGCGTTGTCGCCCGAGAAGGGGCAGACCTTGCGACGGCGGAAAAATGGTTTTGCGGCCATGGGTTAGCTTCCTTTCCTCAACGACGTTCGCGACGGCTGTCACGCTCGTCACGCTTTTGCATTTGCACCGAGGGACCTTCATCGTGTTCGTCGACCTTGATGGTCAGAACGCGCATGACGTCATCATGAAGGCGCATCAGACGCTCCATTTCCTGCACGGCGTCGGCAGGGGCGTCGGTCTTGAGAAAGGCATAGTGGCCTTTGCGGTTCTTGTTGATCTTGTAGGCCATCGTCTTGACGCCCCAGTACTCGCTTTCAACGACGTTGCCGCCGTTGTCCGAGAGGACGGTGCTGAAATGTTCGACAAGGCCTTCAGCTTGCGTGTTGGACAAGTCCTGACGCGCAATCATCACATGCTCATAAAGCGGCATGAAAAGCTCCGGTTCTGTTCGGGCGCACTTCATAGAACGGGCATTTCGTCCACCACGCCCGTTCACGAGAGGCTGCGCCGGTCATGAGTTCATGCGGCGGACCGGGGGCTTATACACGCGTCAGACCATACTTCAACCCCGCAGAATATCGGCACCAAGCGGTCCAACTCGCGCCACTTTCCTAAGGAAGGCTGGAGCTTGGGGCGAAGAAGGTTTGAGCCGATGCGTAACGTTTCACGGTTTCCAGAACTCAGCGGATTGCCTGACACGATCGACGTGCAGGAAACCTATTGGGGCATGATCCTGCGCGAGGATGATCCGGCGCGAGAGGCGGGGCTTTTCGTGAACCGTATCCTGCGGTTTCTGGCCGTCGGTCTTGCGCTTCTGGCCGTGGCGCAATGGCTTCTGCCCGGAAGCCAGGCGTCGGCGGATCTTGTGCCGCTCAAGTTGGTTGCAACGGCGCTGTGTCTGTCCTTGGCGATGCTTTTGTCTCATGCGGCTGAGACGCCCTTGGTCCCAGAGGTGCAGTTCGACATCAAACGCCGCGAGATCCGATTTGCCGTCCGGAAAGGGAGAGAGGCCGCCGAGACAATGGCCGGATTTGCGATGGATCATGTCACGGGCATCACCGTCGATCCAATCGTTCCGGGCAGCGAATATGCCGAGATGCGCCTGACGTTGGATGGTGTTGAAGAACCGATGTTCTTGGTGTCAGGCCGACGCTCGGAACTCGACCCCGTGGCGACACGCATGCGCCGCGATCTGTTGCGCCCGATGCAAAGGGTAGAGCGCCGTATGAGCAAGGCCGCCTGAACGCAAACAATCTGTCCTCGCATTTGGGCCGTCCCGACGGCTCTGCTTGCCCGCTTCCTTGACGCAAGGTAGGGAGAGGGAACAACAAATTGTGGGGGCAGCATGACACGCGCATTCGTTTTTCCCGGCCAAGGTGCACAGACCATCGGCATGGGTCGGGATCTGGCCGAGGCCTATCCCGCGGCCAAGGCTGTTTTCGACGAGGTCGACGACGCACTTGGCGAAAAGCTGTCTGATTTGATCTGGAACGGCGATCAGGACACGCTGACGCTGACCCAGAACGCCCAGCCTGCTTTGATGGCAACGTCGCTTGCTGCAATGCGTGCGCTGGAAGCGGAAGGCGTGGCGATCACGGATGCTGCGTTTGTTGCCGGCCATTCATTGGGCGAATATTCCGCGCTGGCTGCCGCAGGGTCGCTGTCCATTTCCGACGCAGCCAAGCTGCTTCGTCTTCGAGGCGAAGCGATGCAGGCTGCTGTACCTGTCGGTGAGGGAGCGATGGCTGCGATCCTTGGTTTGGATATCGACGCTGTTCGCGATCTGGCGGCTGACGCGGCCGAGGGCGAGGTCTGCGAGGCCGCGAATGACAATGACCCGGCGCAGGTTGTCGTCTCGGGCCACAAGGCCGCAGTGGAACGTGCCGCCGGACTTGCCAAAGAGCGTGGGGCGAAGCGTGCGCTGATGCTGCCGGTTTCTGCGCCCTTCCATTCGCAACTTATGGAGCCTGCCGCGCGCGCCATGGCGGAAGCTCTGGCGCAGACGGAGTTGAATGATCCGAAGGTGCCGTTGGTGGCCAATGTCCTGGCAACTGCAGTTGAAGACGCACCGACGATCACTTCGCTTCTGGTGGAACAGGTCACCCATTCCGTGCGCTGGCGCGAAAGCGTGATATGGATGGCCGATCAGGGCGTCACGTCGTTCTGGGAGATCGGGGCAGGTAAGGCTTTGACCGGAATGATCCGTCGAATCGCGAAAGATGCTGAGACGCGCGCCGTGGGAACCCCGGCTGACGTAGCAGCGGCGACGGCGAACGAATAACAAGAATTAGGAGAGCAGCTATGTTTGATATCGCGGGCAAGAATGCACTTGTCACCGGGGCGTCGGGAGGTATCGGCGCCGCAATCGCAGCGGCGCTGCACGGCGCTGGCGCGACTGTCGGTCTGTCTGGAACGAGGGTCGAGCCGCTTGAAGCGCTGGCCGCGGAACTGGGCGATCGGGCACACGTTCTGCCGTGCAACTTGTCAGATCCCGACGCCGTCCAGCAATTGCCGAAGGATGCGACCGCTGCAATGGGCGGGATCGATATTCTGGTCAACAATGCCGGCATCACGCGGGACAATATCTTCATGCGGATGTCCGATGATGAATGGGACAGCGTGATGAATGTGAACCTGCGCAGCGCCATGCTGCTCTGCAAGGCTGTCATGCGACCCATGATGAAGGCCCGATGGGGCCGCATCGTGAACATCAGTTCGGTTGTTGGCGCAACGGGCAATCCGGGCCAGGCCAACTATGCCGCTTCGAAAGCCGGGCTTGTCGGCATGTCGAAGTCGCTGGCCTACGAAGTCGCCAGCCGCGGTATCACCGTCAATTGCGTGGCACCGGGCTTTATCACGACGGCCATGACGGACAAGCTGACGGATGATCAGAAGTCCGGCATTCTGGCGCAGGTTCCTGCAGGCCGGATGGGTGATGCAGAAGAAATCGCCGCCGCGGTTTTGTATCTTTCCAGCCCGGAAGCAGCTTATGTCACTGGCACGACATTGCATGTGAATGGCGGAATGGCCATGTTGTGAGCGCAAACGAGCGTTTCGCTTATAACATTTGCAGTCTCTTGGGGCTGTGTTATAGGCGCTCAGCAATCGGATTAGGGTTAATGCCCGGATCCACAAAGCGTCCCTCGGGGACGAAGACTATAATGCGGGACAAGACCCGAGAGACTGTGAGGACAAGAACATGAGCGACATCGCAGATCGCACGCGGAAGATCGTTGTAGAGCATCTGGGCGTAGAAGAAGACAAGGTTGTTGAGAACGCATCGTTCATCGACGATCTGGGCGCGGACAGCCTCGACACCGTGGAGTTGGTGATGGCATTTGAAGAAGAGTTCGGCATCGAGATCCCGGACGACGCCGCCGAGACCATCCAGACCTTTGGCGATGCCGTGAAGTTCATCAACGAAGCCACCTGAGCCCAAGCGGTTCGGATGTGACTTGAAGCGGCGCCCTCGTGCGCCGCTTTTGCTTTTCTGGGGGGTAGGTCATGGCGAAGCTCGGAGATATGTTCGGCGCGCGGTCGGTCGAGACCTTCATGGGTGTGCCAAGGTGTCGGGATCTGTCGCGGTTGAAAGGCGACGCTGCGATCATTGGCGCGGATTGCGCCACGCCGTATCCGAGCGCGGGTGCATACTGCACTGGCGGGGCCGCAGCCATTCGCGAGGCTTCGGCAGACTATGCCGCCAATCTTGAACATGTGAACTTTGATCTTGGTGGCGTTGGCTGGCGAGACGGTGCCGTCTGGGACGCGGGTGATCTGCCTAACGACCCGGAAGATGACGCCGGCAATCGCGCACGTATCTTTGGCGCAGTCAGCCAGATCCTTGATCGTGGCGCGGTTCCGGTCGTCCTTGGTGGCGACGATTCTATCACCATTCCTGCCTTGGAGGCGTTTGGCGCGCGCGGCAAATTTACCGTGCTTCAGGTCGACGCACATATCGACTGGCGCGATGAGGTCGGCGGTGAGCGATTGGGACTTTCCAGCGTGATGCGCCGCGCGAGCGAGATGGATCACGTCGCGTTACAGGTGCAAGTTGGTCAACGAGGCATAGGCTCTGCGCGCCAAGAGGATGTGCAGGCGGCCCTCAAGGCCGGCGTGGCGTTTGTGCCGGGTGGCGAAGTCGGAAGAGGCGGCATTGGCCGGGCTGTGGATCTGGTGCCGGCTGATCAGGACGTCATCATCGCCTTTGACTTCGACGGCTTGGATCCGGCGATTATGCCCTCCGTCATTGCGCGGACGGCTGGCGGTCTCAGCTACTGGCAGTCATTGGAACTGATCGGTGGCGTGGCGGCGAAGGCGAACATCGCCGGAGTGATCTTCACCGAGTTCATGAGCGAGCGAGACATCGACGGCATGGGCGGGGCCACGGCGGCGCAACTTGTTGCCTCGACCCTCGGACTGATCGCAAGACAACGCCGATAGCACGCGACGTTTGATTGCAGAGCGTTTCGCCTTTTTGTAGGACACCTGAGAGAAAACAAGCGGGGGTAGGCCCATGCGTCGAGTTGTAGTGACAGGACTGGGATTGGTGACGCCTTTGGCGTCGGGTGTGGATGCGACGTGGTCTCGTCTTCTGGATGGACAATCCGGGGCAGGTACGATTTCGCGCTTTGACGCCAGCCATCTTGCAACGACCTATGCCTGCGAAATTCCGTTGGGGGATGGCTCTGACGGGACGTTCAATCCTGACGACTGGATGGAGCCGAAAGAGCAACGCAAGGTCGATGACTTTATCCTCTATGGCATGGCGGCGGCAGAGCAGGCGGTCACAGATGCAGGCTGGAAGCCGACCGACACCGAAAGCCTGGAACGAACGGGCGTCATGATCGGTTCGGGGATCGGCGGCCTGAAGTCGATTGCCGATACAGCCGTTCTGCTCAAAGAGCGCGGTCCGCGCCGGGTTTCCCCCTTCTTCATTCCGAGCGCCCTGATCAATCTGGTCAGCGGCCAGGTCTCGATCCGATATGGCTTCAAGGGACCGAACCACGCGGTTGTCACCGCATGTTCGACCGGGGCGCATGCCATCGGCGATGCTGCGCGTCTGATCATGCTGGGCGATGCTGATGTGATGATCGCAGGCGGAGCCGAGAGCCCGATCTGTGAAATCGGCATTGCAGGCTTCAATGCGTGCAAGGCGTTGTCGACCAAGCGCGGTGACAACCCACAAGCGGCGTCACGGCCATATGACAGCGACCGCGACGGGTTTGTCATGGGCGAGGGCGCCGGGGTCGTCGTTCTGGAAGAATACGAACATGCCGTTGCGCGAGGTGCCAAGATCTATGCCGAGATCCTCGGCTATGGGCTTTCCGGTGACGCCTACCACATCACGGCACCCTCCGAGACCGGAGAAGGCGGCGAGCGCGCAATGCGGGCTGCGTTGCGGTCGGCCAAACTGACCGGGGCGGATGTGGACTATATCAACGCGCATGGCACGTCGACGATGGCGGACACCATCGAGTTGGGTGCAGTTGAACGTCTGATGGGGGATGCGGCCGAGGGTGCGACCATGACGTCGACGAAATCTTCGATTGGACACCTTCTGGGGGCTGCAGGCGCGGTTGAGGCGATCTTCTGCGTGTTGGCGCTTCGTGATCAAGTCGCGCCGCCAACGATCAACCTTGATGATCCAGCGGTGGAGCCGAAACTTGATCTGGCTCCGAACGCAAAGCGCGAGCGCGAGATCAAGGTGGCCCTGTCGAATTCCTTTGGCTTCGGTGGGACCAACGCGTCGCTGGTTATGGGGCGGATGGATCGCTGATGTGGAGAAACATCGCGTCTAATTTCCTGACCCTTATGATCGTGGCGCTTGTGGTGGGGCTGGGTGGTCTTGCCTGGGCGCAACGCGAGTATTCTGCTGACGGACCGTTGGAGGCGGCAATCTGCCTGCGCGTTGCACCCGGGAGCAACATGACGCGCGTCGCGGCTCAGTTGGAAGAGCAGGGCGCGATTTCCAATGGGATGATCTATCGTTTGGGGGCGGAATATTCCGACAAGTCGGGCCAACTGAAAGCGGGCAACTTCCTGATCGAGGAAGGCACATCCATGGCCGAGATCGTGGATATGGTGACAACCAGCGGTCCGCCGACCTGTGGAACGGAGGTCATCTATCGCATTTCGGTCGCCAACCAGAGCATCCAGGTGCGCGAGCTTGATCCGGCAACGCAGGAATTCGAAGTCACCGGGCGGTTTGATCCGACTGCAGAAGAAGCACCGGAGAGCTATGCAAACGCGGTTGCTGATACGTCTACGCGATACCGAGTTGTTGTCGCCGAAGGTGTCACAAGCTGGCAGATCACCGAGGGTCTGAAGGCATGGGACATCCTTGAGGGCGAGATTGCGAGCGTTCCGCCGGAAGGTAGCCTAGCGCCTGAGGGCTATGAAGTGCGCGCCGGTGAAGCGCGTGCTGACATTCTGGCCGAGATGACGGAGCTACAGGCCAGCCGCTTGGCAGAAGCTTGGGCTGCGCGGCAGGATGGCTTGCAGGTCGACACGCCGGAAGAGGCGATGATCCTTGCTTCAATCATCGAGAAGGAAACGCAGATTCCGGAAGAGCGGCCTTTGGTTGCGAGTGTGCTGCAAAATCGTCTTGAGCGGGGATGGCAGCTGCAATTCGATCCGACCATCATTTACGGGATCACGCGTGGGATCGGGACGTTGGACCGGCCGATTTCGAACGCGGACATTTCGGGCCGGACAGAAGCCCGCATCCACGGATCGATTGAATACAACACCTACCAGATCGATGGCTTGCCGGCAGGACCTATTGGCAACCCCGGTGTCGCTGCGATTGAAGCGGCCCTGTCGCCAAGCGAAACGGACTACATGTTCTTTGTCGCGACGGGCGATGGTGGACATGCCTTTGCGGAAACCCTTGATGAGCATAACGAAAACGTCGCGCGTTTGAGGGCCCGTGAAGCAGAGGCGCGTGACAATTGACGCGTTAACGTTTTCTTAAGGGCTCCGTGCGGTAAAGTTCAATTCTATCAATAACTTAGCTATTGACATTCCGGGCGGTCCAAAGTAGAAAACGGGCAAGATGGGAAAAGTGGGTCGGCGGCGAAGCGATGGCTTCTGCCGCCGTTCTTATGTCTGCGTTCCTGACGAACAGGACGGATAATCATGACAGATGTGGAAGAGGCCGGGGCAGCAGAGTCTTCCCCGAGCAAAGTGCTTTTATCGAGGACAGAAGAGACATTGGCCGCCGCAGAAGGGGCATTGAACCTTGCGGTCCGAGTCTTTGAGGCCCTCGTCGATGATGTGCGCGGCGGTGAAGCGGTCAGCGAGACCGAGTTCAAACGTGCCGCGGGTCGGCTGACCGGCCTGCAGCAAGCCGTTCTGAAGGAGAAGGCGAGATATGAGCTTGAGGCCGGAAAAGGTGCAGGTAGCGGATCCGGAGTCGAGTTCGACTTCGTCAAGGTCCGGCGTGAGATCAGCGGCGCGCTTGATCGCATCCGTACCGCCGAGCGAACAGAAGAAGTTTCTGGAGAGCCTG
>CAZMKY010000001.1:0-1938 GCA_964566835.1 uncultured Rhodobacterales bacterium | reverse complement strand
CGGTCAGCGCGAAGATCGGCATAGTCGTGCACGATTGCGGTCTGAGCTTCGAAGTCAGAGGGCAGAGGACGCAGGATCGAACCAACTTCTTGGGTCGTCTGGGACTGAGCTGTCGTTTGTGTCGCCACCTTGATGTTGACGCCGCCAGATGTCTCAACAACGCCCAACCGGCTTGCCACTTCTGCGACCGTTGCCATTTGACGGGACCAGTCCGGCCACATCTTCATGTTGGCTGCGTCGTGCATCGACAAAGCGCTAGGTGAATGGGCGCCGTTCCAGGGGCCGACGATGCCGTCTCGGGCGGTGAGCAACCCAACTGGTGTGCCGACGTCACCGGTGCCTCCGGTGGCTTGGGTCGCCTGTGTCGCTTGTGTGGCTTGGGTCGCCTGCGTGGCCTGGGTCGCTTGGGTGGCTTGTGTTGCCTGCGTCGCCTGTGTGGCCTGTGTGGCTTGTGAAATTGGCATGGATAAATCCTCCCCTTAACTGAATGGTATTCCCGCGTCTCCCATTGCATTCGCAAAGAATTCTGCGACGCCGGTGTCCCGTGCCGGATGGTTTTTCAGGTACTCGGAAATCGTCATGTCAGGGACCAAACGCAAAAGGTCCGCCGCAGCTTCGCGCGCTTCGTCAGTGCGCTCTGCCAGACTAAGGCCCACCACCTTGGAGCGGTGGGCGGAAATATGGTGTGGTGAAAGCTTGAGAGAGGCGTCGGCCAAGGCCACGGCCTCATCATATCTGCCGCCGACAAGAAATGCGCTTGCGTGAAGTGCATCGAAGAAGTGCTTCCTCGGATCGAGCGGCGACAGCAACATGCTGCGTTCCGCCATCTGGACGGCGTCTTCTGCTTCCCCTTTGAAGGTGTGAAGAACGCTTTTGAAAGTGCAGGTTAGCGCGCTGTTGTGGTTTGCAGCTATTGCCGAGGCAAATCGTTGCGCTGCCGCTTGAAAGTCGGACTCCAGTACGGTTTTGACGTTGCCATCCATAGCAAGACAGAGCGAGCAACTGGGGTTCAGATCCAATCCCTTTTTGAGATGTGCATTTGCTTCCGCCCGGTCAGCCGCGGGGTTGTCACTCCAGCCCTGATAGATCCGCAAAAGTCGCCACTGAGCAGCCCACGCTTGCGGCACAGAATGCAGCGGCGCCCGGTCTTCGAGTTCTCGCAAGCGGTCGTTCGCTGCTTTGAATTCCAACTCGGAAATTCGATACATGAGCGAGACTGCAGACATCAGCAGACGGTGTGCAGGCAGGTCGGGCAGGGGGCGACCGGCCGAAAGCTCTGCCGCGCTCATCAGCAGCGTTCTGATGATTTCTGCCGCAACTTCGGCCACAAGTCCGCTATTGGGATCGAAGACAGCTCCCTCGGGGACCAAAAACCGCTCTGTCCAAAGCTGCGCGCCGGAGGTGCTGTCGAGGCAGTCCACGTGAACCATCAGGCGACCGCCGACATCACGGATCGAACCTGCCACGACAAAATTGGTGTTTAGCTTTCCTCGGATCTCTTCAAGGTCGATTTCGCGGGCGTCGATCTTGCGGCTAGACAGGTGCGAGATCAGATTGATCAACTGCGAGCGCGACAGCATCCGCGTGATTTCTTGTGCAAAAAAATCGCCAAGCCCATCCCAGGCGCCGCCTTCCCCGTAGAAGGTGAATGGCAAAACCGCCAAGACCGGCATAACCTCTTCTTCGGTCGCTGCGGCTTCCTTGCGTGGCAAGGGTTTGGCTGGCCGAACGTCCGGTGCGGAAAGCCTTTGTTCTCTTAGCCAGTCTTCGAAACCCTCCTCCGCGATGTCGAAACCTTCGAGGAATTCCCCTAGCTCCGGTCCGCCTTCGATCTCTACCAATTCGGTGTTGAGACCAATTTGATCTGCTTCCACCAAAAACAGATCGTCGAACCGATGACCGAGGGTCTGGCGAATGGTGGTGAGCGCTTGTCTTAGG